>NZ_PJJK01000051.1:0-8948 GCF_002929785.1 Cryobacterium sp. Y62
GGGGGCTGGCCCCCTCACCGGCTGGCCTGTCGGGGCCAGCCGGCCGTGGTGGCTAGAGGTTGAGGAGCATGCTGACGATGGTGGGGAAGGGGGAGAGGCTGTCGACGAGTGTGTCGATGGCGCCGTCGTCGGGCTTCTGCGCGAAGGCTTTGTGGATCCTCGCGAGTTGGCGGTCGGTGAGGCCGATGGTTTCGCCGTCTGGGGTGACGCTGACGGCGATGGCGGTGCCGAAGATGACGGTGGGGCTGCCGAGGAGGTGGGTGAGTACGGTTGCGGGCAGGTTCAGGGGTGAGCCGTTGATGAGTCCTTCATCGTCGACGAAGAGGTCAATGTTGTCGGCCAGGCCGACGACGTCGAACATGGAGCAGCCAATAGCTGTGCTGATGTCTGCCCCGATACTGCCCGGGGTCAGGTTCAGGGTGGTGATGGTTTCGGTCGGGTTGATCTTGACGCTACGGATGGTGGTCATGGTTTCTCTCTCCTAGTTGGTGAGGGCGCGGGGTTCCGGCTCTCGGCAGTGATTGTGTAGTCGTCCACCGTTTTTCTGCCCTTGGTGGCGAGAGAATCGATTGAGAGCGGGAGTGGCGAAGCACCACAGGCTCGGGCGAAATAAGGGAGCCTGCGACCGCGTCCGAGACTGCGGTGCGTAGCACGGAGCGAACTACGATGACCGGACACCAAGGGAAGAAAAGTCTTGAAAAAGAACAGACCGGCGCAGCCGGTTCCCTGTGGGGCCGGCCTCCGTGCCGGGTTCACCGGTGGGGGAGTGTGAGGGGCGCCGCCTCTCACGGCCGGCCCGGGCGGGGCTGGCCGTGAACGCCTGGGGTTATTCGGGTCGCTGGTGCTGTTGGATCTCCGCATACGGGGCGGTATCGGTCCAGCTGTAACCGGTGGTAACGCTGACTGCTTTGGCGTTGGCGCGGACGACTTCGCGCCACTGCCCGCGAATCTTGACCCGGTCGCCCTTCTGGACAGTGTCGCGGCTGTGGCCGGTGGCCTGCCCTGTGGCGATCTGCTCCGCTCTGACGGCTTCCCAGTAGGTGATCTGGTCGCGTTTTTCTGCGAGGTGCGGCGCGAGGTGGTCCGCTCGGGCCTGCTTCTGCGCTTCTGTTGCGTCGACGTACCCGTGCTCCTCGTCGTAACACGGGGCGATGATGCGCCGTTCCAGCCTGCGCAGCTCCGCCCCCAACGTTTCGATGCGGTTGGCGACGGTGACGGGGGAGTAGCGGGCATCAGTCGTGTGGGTGGCGGCGTCGGCACGGGCCTGGGCCTGCTGGGCGGTCGCGGTCACGTCCAGCGCGGCCCGGGTGGCTCGGTCTGCCTTGGCTAGGGCGTTGCGGTGGCGGGTTTCGGAGTGGTGACCAATTTTGATCGGCTCGCCGCCCTCGGGCAGCCGCCGCAGGGAAACGTGCTCGCGGTCCCACGCGGCCGTTTCCACGGCGCTCTTCCGGTCCGCCTTGTGCTCGAGGGCGTCGACCCGGTCGGCCTGTCGCTGCATCTTCCCCGCCTCCACCTCGGCCATGGGGCGGTGGGTGCTGTCAATGCTGGTGGTGACGGTGAACCCTGCCGCCTCGAGCGCGGTGGTGGTGCGCTCGATGGTGCCGAGCTTCGGGAGGCGGTCGCGGGACTGGGGGACAAACCACGCGCTAATGCTGCGCCCCCAACGCCACCCGTTGGTCTTGAGGACTTCGGCGGTCCCGTCGCCCTTGCTGGTGCCATCGATCAGGGTGCCCTCAGCGTGGGTGTGGGTGATAGTCAGCATCAGAGTGCTCCTCTCTCGGTGTGAGGCGTGATTCGGGAGCCGTCCGGGGTCGTGATGACCCGGAACCTGTTTCGGGGGTTGGGGTAGCTCTGCGCATTCCAGTACGTGGACATGTCCCCGCTGATCAGAATGTTTTCGGCGGTGAGCATTCCGGGCAGCTCCGGCTCAACGTGTGTGGTGGTCATGTGTTTCTTCTCTCTCCTCGGACAACTTGTTTTTTTGCCTTCCGGCGAGAGAAATCGAAAGCGACCGGAAGCGGTGTAGTGCAGGGTCGTGGAATACCGCAAGGAGCGCAGCGACTGAGGATATGCCGCGAAAGCCCGAAACGAAAGGCGCGGAAGGAAGCTACGATGACCGGCCGGAATGGTCAAAAAGCATCACAAGAACAGTGCCGCGCAGCGGCTCCGCCTGGGCAGGACGGAGGGCGGCCGCGTCGCCGTTCCCTGTTGTTGCTGTTGCTGTGGTTGGTGTTGTGGCTGTACTGGTGGGGAGCGCGAGGGGACACCCCTCGCCGGCCAGCCCGAAGGCTGGCCGGCCCGCGTGGCTACAGTGCGGCGGCGTCGGTCGCGTCGGTGATGATGCGTGCGCCGAATTCTTTGATCAGGCGGTGACATCCGGCACTGGTGGGGGAGGTGACCGGGCCGGGGACGGCGCCGATCGGACGGCCGAGCGCGGCGGCGTGGCCGGCGACGTTCAGCGATCCGGAACGCCACCCCGCCTCGACGACGAGCGTTGCCGTGCTTCCTGCGGCGATCAGGCGGTTTCGCATCAGAAAACGCCATTTGGTGGGCGCTGATCCGCAGGCCATTTCTGAGGCGACGACGCCGTTGGCGGCGATTCGGATCAGTAGGGCGTCGTGGCCGGTGGGGTAGAACCGGTCAACACCGCCGGCGAGGTACGCGACGGTCTGGCCGTCGCTGGCGAGGGCGGCGCGGTGCGCCATCCCGTCGATGCCATACGCGGCCCCCGACACGATGGTGTGCCCACGGCCGACGAGCCCGCCGACAATATCCATGCACACGTGCTCGCCGTAGCCGGTGGCCGCCCGTGCGCCCACGACGGCAATGCTCGGCTGCGCGACCAACAGTGCCGTATTGCCCCGGGCCCAAAGGGCGTGCGGGGCGCTCACGCCGAGGTCGGCGAATCCGACGGGCCAGTGCGGGTGCTCCGGCGTAATCAGCACCGCACCAACCCGTGCCGCTGCGCTGAGGGCTGCCGCGATGGCGCTGTCAACGACGCGGGGGAGTACCCGTGCGCGGAGTCCGGTCAGGTCCACTCCAGCGGCGGTGTCTTCGCTCTGACACAGCAGGGTGAGTGCGTCGGCGGCTCCCACGGTAGCAATGAGTTCTCCGGCCTGGGTGTCTCCGGGTTCTCCCACGATCGTCCACACGGCGCGGGCGATCGCGTCGGGGCTGAGGTCCTGGCCCATCAGCGATGCGGGTGGGGTGGTGAGGTGGCGGGTGATGGTGGATGTGATGGTCATGATCTTCTTCTCTCTCCTGGGACAACTTGTTTTTTTGCCTTCCGGCGAGAGAAATTGATAGCGACCGAAGCGGTGGAGTGCCCAGAATTTCAGGTGAAATAAGGGAGTCTGCGACCGCGTCTGAAATTCTGGGAACGCAGCCGCGCAGGGAGCTACGATGACCGGCCGGAATGGTCAAAAAAGCATCAGAAAAACAGTGCCGCACAGCGGCTCCGCCGCACCAGGTCACTGTCGCCCGTCTCCGTCGCCGTTCCGCTGTAGTGAGAGAGTGGCTGCGGCTCGCCGCTGCTTCCGTTGGTTCCTCCGACCAATACGTGTTGCTCGACCTGCAACCCGGTCGCAGCGATTTTCTTAGTCAGGTCGTACTGACCCAGAGCCCATTAGACCTGTCCTATGTCGGACTGGTGCTCGATCCCGAATGGCGGCTCTACCCGAATCAGCGCCATCTCGTGCAGATTGGTTTTGTCGATGTGGCGGAGATCAATGCGGCAGAGCTGGCTCGATGCCTTGTGCCTGACTGGCAATGCCTATAAGCTCCGAAAGTCGGGGTGACAGCTTAGATCACATTTAGACCGAGGTCGCAACGCAGCACCCTCGGACCAAATTATGTTCTTTAAATAGCTGGTGGATAGCTGTTTTTGTGCGAAGACTTCGCGCAGACGCACATAATTATGCGGAATCGTTCCGGAGGAATGCCTTCGTTCTGATCGCTCTCGACCCAACTGTGGGTAGCCGATTACTACGGCTTGAGAGGGGGATTGCAGCCCACAACGTACCGAACCAGGTGCCCTTGTCTGCTCAAAGTCACGCCAAAATTTTTTGATGACCTCGCCGGCCGAACCGAGCACGCGGCAGGGCAGCCCTGCTAAGTCCCGCCCGAGCAAATGAATGCTCAGACGGCCAAACCGCCAGGAGAAATGTTGTTTAACCTGCCCATTTTTACTTCATCAGTGTTGATCGGAGTTCCCGTGTTCTGGATTCTCTATACCGTCGGGTTTATGTGGGTATCCCGGCATTGGGCGCGCGAAGACGAAGGGGATTCGGAATGACTACCGAGATCAACTTCCTACTTTTCTACTTCTTGATTCTCATTGGCATTGGCATCTGGGCCATGCGCCGGGGCGCGGGCAAGGGCCTGGATAACTACCTGCTCGGTGGTCGAAGCATGGGACCCGCTGTCACTGCCTTGACCTTGCAAAGCACATCCATGAGCGGGTATATGTTTCTTGGCGCTGGCTCGCTGGCCTACACCCAGGGGTATTGGAGCCTCTGGTATGCGCTCGGCGACCTCGGCGGCGGCGTGCTCAACATGTCCGTGCTGGGGCGGCGCATGCGCAAGCTGTCCCAAATCCTTGGGGCCGTCACCTCAATCGAATACCTGGAACGTCGCTATCCGTCGGCGCTCACTCGCATAATCGCCGCTCCGCTCGCACTGATCTGCCTGTTCTTCTATGTTCTAGCGCAGTTCATTGCTGGCGGAAAGGGCTTGGCGCTGGTTACCGGCTTCTCTTATCCGCTGGCCCTCGGCATCGCCATTGGTGTCATCGTTCTATACACGTTCCTGGGCGGCTATCTCGCTGTGGCATACACGGATTTCTTTCAGGCGATCATCATGTTGATCGGGGTTCTGTGGGTTCTCTTCGCAGCGCTGGCCACCCTCGGCGGCCTTGGAGCTGCCAACGCGAGAATCGGTGCGATCGATTCCTCTCTGCTGACGATGTGGGGAAAAGACCTCGCACATTACGGCCAGTGGGGCCTGATTATCGGGGCGCTGTTGGTGTTCTCGATCGGCTACCTGGGCTGGCCGCACGTGGTGACCCGGCACATGGCCATGAAACGCCCGAGTGTCGCGCGCAAGGCCGGCGGTTACTCAATGCTCTTCAATATCCTCTTTGTTCCAGCCCCGTACCTCGTCGGTATCGTCGCTCTCCTGATCGTTCCGATCGGCACCGACCCAGAGATGGCCATCTTCGCCACCGCTCAGTTGTTACTTCCCCCCGCCGTGGTCGGCATCGTCATGGCCGGCATTATGGCTGCCATCATGTCCACCGCCGATTCGATCCTGCTGCAAGCCGGCACCATTGCGAGTCGGGACATCTACCACCGCTTCATCAACAAGAAGATGAACGAGAAGAACATGGTGTGGGTTTCCCGTGGCATGGTGCTCGCTTTAGCCATCGTCGGATTCTTCATCGCCGTTTTCCAGCCTCCAGCGGTCTTCGCTCTCGTGATCTTCGCGACGACGATTCTGGGCAGCGCCTTTGTGCCCTGCTATGTGGCTGCCGTGTGGTGGAAGAAGGCGAACACCGTAGGTGCGATCTCCTCGATGATCGTGGGAACTGCCGTTCCAGTGGTCTGGGAGATCTTCAGTCTGGTTTCGCGCACGGGATTGGATTCGATGCTCGTGGGCATCGTCAGCTCCGTCACGGCGATGATTGTCGGCAGCCTGCTGACGCAGACGAGCTGCCCCGTCCCGGTACACATTCAGGCGGCCCTCGGCGAGACAGAGCGTCTCGGCCCGATCCCAGCCGAACTACTTAAGGGCCAAGATGTGATCATGGCGACGGAAGCGTCGGTCCGTTGAGCGCCGCGTTACCGGTCGTCGGGCCACAGCCAGCTCCGCCCACCACGGCCGACCAGGCGGCCCGTCGTATTCCCCCCAGCATCAGTCGCAATCGAGCCATCCGGCTCGTGCTGAACCGCGCTCCCGACCTCGTCTGCACGAACGCCCGATTAGTGCACCATCCCTACGCCGGCTATGTCTACGCCGTTCAGCAGCGAGCTTTCGGACGAAAAATCCACGGAGTCGCCCATATCTTGGTCGACCGGTGCAGCGGCGGCACGAGCACCAGCGATCCCTGGCCCGATCCGGTTCTGCTAGAACCGGGCGAAACACTAGATGCTGCTCCCGCAACGATCAGTAAAGAACACGCCGAGAACGATGCTCGGCAATGCGCGGTACGCACCGCCCTGCACCGACGTCGCGCCCTGATCCCGATCGAGGTCACAAGCGTCAGCAGAGACCCGTTGTTGTACAAGCCGAATTGGCTACTCGATCTGCAATTGCCTACGAATGGCGGCACAGTAAAAGTCTTGGTCGACGCCTTGACCGGCGCCTATCATCTGGTGCCCGGTGGAGTCGTTCACATCGAGCCAACCGCCACCGGGTAAGAACTAACCACTCAAACAGCACGGTGGGTCGTAGCTGTGGGCACTGTGGTTCGGTCAAATATGTTGCGGATGGAATCGGGGTCTGACCAGTAATGGAACGGTGGTTGGCGCTAAGGGCAAAAACAGGCCCAGGCGCGTGAGTAGTCTGGGCTGCTGCCGTCGCACCTCAGGCCCTGCAGACCATCACTGATAGCATCAGGCGACAGCCTGGTCCACTTGTTTGAGGAGACAAGCGTAAGCTCTGAAAGATTGATACGACACACTCGCCACAGAAAGTTTGTAGTTCTTTCTGCGCTGCTGCTCGTCTTAGCCGTGGGGCGACTTGGCTCGGTGTGATCGTTCTGACGAGCGATATCCAGCGACCGCATCACCGCGTCGCTCGGCAGCACCGAATCGACGGGCTACTTCGGCAGCATCCGCCGCTCGCGCCCCGCAGCCGCTCGCCGTGCCGCTAGCCAAACCGGCTGGCGTCGTCGGGAAAGTCTTTTGGTCGAGCAGCTTCCCCGAGGGTGACTCAACGACGGCGTAGGTATGGGTGGCTGCGTGGGTGTCGACTCCCACGACGGTTCTGTAGTGATCTGCGACGATGGACATGCGGTGCCTCCTGATGGTGGGTGGACGTCGTTGCCGGCGTCAGCCCGGGAGAAGATCACTGCGAGACATGCCTGTAAGGGGCCACGACGTGAACGTCGGGCAAGCTTCTAATCAAGTCATCGTGGTGGGCCAGAAAGACACCGGCCCTCCTAACCGAGTGGACAGATCCCTGGCAAGACACCCCGCGGGGGTCAGACGGTTCACGAGTCACGCCCGGTCAGTAGAACCAGCACCAATCTAGCCAGCCAGCCCCAGGCCAGCCACAAGAAAGACTTACAGACGGTTCACAGCGGCTCCACCCGGACAAGACTGAGGGCGACCGCGCCGCCATTCTTCTGGTGGAAAAGAGCCGCGGCTGCGCCGCTGCTTCCGTTGCTGTGCACTACGGGTTGGTCGTGGCGGCCAGGGCGACGCTTCCCTAACGGACCGGTAGGGATGACGTCGGTCCTCTTCTTGAATGGTCTCTTTGTGGTCGCGGCACGATCATCGCGACCAGGCCGCTGAGATATCCGCGGCAGCTCAATAAGGCCGTCCGCGAGCTTTGGCTTAGAGTTGGGGGGTGTCCAGCTGGATGAAAGTGGTCTGCGCTCTTGCAGCTGGCGGTGGCTTGGGGCTTCTGTCATCGGTGACGAATGAATGGGCGTCTGTGCTCACTTTCGTGTTCAATTCCGGTTGGGCATGGGCCGGAATAATGGTGCTCGGTGGCTGGATTGGTGGGACGTGGCGTACAGCAATCCTGACCGGTATCCTCGCTGAACTCGCCGCCTGCACTGCTTACTTCGCCACCGACTCCTGGCTCCGAGGAGAGCCATTCACCAGTTACGCATTTGAATTGTCCTATTGGTCACTTATCGCCCTGGTACTCGGGCCCGGGTTGGGACTTGTCGGTGTGGGGGCGCGCGGCCGCGGACTGGGAGCGTTACTCGCTGGTCTCGTCGTTCCCTTCGGAGCGGTCCTGGAGATGGTCTGGCTGCCACGGTGGCCGTTGGACCCAGATAACACCCAATTATTTGTTGTGCGAATCCTGGTTTGGGTTGCGGCAGCAATCGGCGGTGGACTTCTTCTAATCCGCTATTTGCGTCAGCGGCGTTCTACGGGTCTCGTACCCGTGAACAAATGCCCCCATGGTGGCAAACGTATTGCCATAATCGTCGTAGTCGCGGCGACCGGCATCGCCGGCTCCCTATACATCGCTGAAGGGGGCGGACTCTTTCGCACCTCGAACTATGCGTGGAATCTCACCGAGGCTCAAGATACGGCAGAAATCATCATGCGCACAACCGTAAACCGCACAACCCCAGAGGTACATGAAGGCGAGAAAGTTGAACTCGTAATCGTGAACGTCGACGGCTACATCGGCACAGGGACCTATCTAAACGATGAGACCGTCACTGTAATAGTGCCACGCTCGACCGCTGAAGTAATCGGCTTCTCCGAAGGAGAGGATTATGTGCTCTTCCTGAACGTGGTCGATGGAGAGACAATGCTCGTCGACTCACAGCAGGGAGTCTTCAAAGTGCTCGACGATGGCACCATATTAAACGCGGCCAACCTGACCCTGCCCGATGAGCTGCTGCAGTCGTTTCACCTCGCCCCTAAATCCGACACAGAGCGGTCGAATCTGCCGCCACAATAATCGCCAGCTGAGACCAGCACCCAGCGGAACACGCAACCGTAACCAGTCGATTCAAGAATGGCTCTGTTCCGGAGTAAACAAGTCAAAGGGGACTGCCCTGATCTCGGGTGCATGCGGTAGTGCTCAGTCAGATGTCGCTGGCAGTCTCAAACATTGAGACCTGGGGGACGCTGGCTGGCAATGAGCCCAGTTCGGTCGCACCCGCACCCGCCCGCCACTCGCGATAGGCCGCGTCAGCGTCGGCCGACGTCCACCGCTCCAGCAAAATCATGTGGGTGGGATCTTCGCGATCAAGCAACACG
>NZ_PJJK01000052.1:0-8966 GCF_002929785.1 Cryobacterium sp. Y62
AACGAGTTGATCCGTGTTGTGACCGAGGACGGTGACTTCCCGGAGCGTCTTAGGTGCGTCATTCTTCTCGAAAGCGTCGAAAACGACTGCTTCAGCGTCCACGAGGTCGCTCTGAATGGAAGATACGGCGTGAACTCGTCTGCTCAACACACCCTCCAGTCCGGCTCTCGCTGGCGAGTCGCTCTTGATGGCATGTGATCTGTCTACATCGATTACAACCTCACTCAACACATCGCTTACAAGATCTCTCACGACACCGCTGATGAGCGCATCATGGAGCGCCGTGGCGTTATGCCTGTTCGGCGGGCGGACTCAGGCGACGAATCGGGTGGTGCGTTCAACGAGGGTCGCGATCGAGGATCCTGACGCCGAGCCAGCGATGAGATCACCCTCCCAATTCGCCATACAGGCGCAGCCCGGGAGTCACTTGGTCGTTAGCCTCGGCGGACCGTTCACTGGGCAGCACTTCGTCGCGAATTTGACCCGGAGCAGTCAGATGTGCGGCTCGCAATTTTCGAGCTGATCGGCCTCATTCACCTTGACAAATTCCGTCGTCGTAGGTACCGGTGCAGGCGGACTCCGACGTAACCGCGGCTGTGCAGGTAGAGGCTTTGATAGATCGTCTAGTGGAATACCTGCAGTTCGTTCTGGCTGGCGAACACGACTGCCAGGTCGTCACTGATCTGCTGCGGACTCCAGTTCTTCCGCAAGCGTTCCTCAACGACAGCGGCAAGCTGCCGATCATCGAGCTTGCTGAGTTTGGGTCGGCACGCTCTGATCTCACACCGTTTCTGTGCGGCATAGGGTCGATAGTTGTGTGTTACCGGGTGTGCGTTCCGCACGCAGCTCCAGACGGATCGTGGACGCCGCTGACACGCCGCACGACCCAGATCCCGCGCGATCGCCCGGACACCAGCACCACCCACCTCAGATTCGCGATAGGTAGACGTTCGTCCTGACCGAGAAAACGTCCCACAGAGGCAACCGTCGAAACGGGTACCCGTCTGCCAGCGACTTTGACCCATCGATATCCCTGTCTGCGACCCATTCCTAAAGATTCACACGGGGCCGACGCCGACATGCTTTCCCGAATCCGAATCCGAATCCGAACAAGTTCTCATAGATCTTCATGACCAATCTCGACGCCACAGACAACACCTCACATAAACGGTGCTGTTACGACCCCTAGAAACCGTCTGACGTTTCGAAGCATGTTGAACAGAGGCCCCGGCTCTTGACCTGAGATTGGCTCGGCACGATGGCGAGCGAAATCAATCTCTTCACAATCTCGAAGTGTTCTGCTTCTCGGTGCTCTGGCGCTCCAGGATCACGATGGAGACTCGGTAGAGCACCAGACTGAAAGCAGCGACCGCCGCGAGAATTAACAACACTGATCCGTAGGAGGACGCTTGGTCGGCACCGGTGATGCCATCCAGCAGGTTGGGCTCTAGCCTCATCAAGGTTGCGGTGTAGGCGATGCCAATTGGCACGGCGATGTTGATGGTGAGGTTGTAGAAGCCGATGGCGATACCCGAATTCTCGACCGGCACCCGCGTAATGGCGGTCGAGACGAGTGGACCGTACATCAACGCAAAGCCCATCCCGAACAAGATCATCGAGATCACGAAGAACCCGATCCACGCGTCTACCAACAGTGCCGGGAGCAGCATCGAGACGATAATCCCGATCAACGCGATGGTGATGGCTTGCTTGGACGTGAGGAACCGGGCGATCTTGCCGGTGGCCGAGCCAACTATTACTGCGGCGATGTAGCCGGGGATCAGTAGCAGGGAGACCTCGCCGAGGTTGTAGCCGTAAATGTCGGAGACGAGGAACGGGAACATGAAGGTGTAGCCCAGTTGGACCGAGTAGATCACGAACACCACGATGATCATCAGTGAGTACTGGGCGTTGGCGAAGAATGCGATGGTGATCACGGCGTTGTCGTGGGTTCGAATATGCCAGACGAAGAGGATCAGTCCTGCCACGACCGGCAGCAAGTACCACAAGTTGAAGTTCTGCATGAACAAGATGATTCCGGTGGCGAACACTGCGATCAGGAAGAGCCCGAACGCGTCCACGTGGCCGGCGTTTGTCGTCTCTGCGGGAACTGTGCGCAGCACGACTGGGATGGCTAATAGGGAAAGTAACGTGATTAAAAAAAAGGCTGCCCAGCCGATGTAGGTCGCGATGAAGCCGCTGCCGACGGTGCCGATCAGCAGCGACAATTGAAAAGCCGCGGTGCTGAAGCCTAGATACTTCTTCTGCTCGTCGCCCTTGAAGTGTTTGGTGACGTAGATCACGTAGAGGGTCTCGGCGGCCGCCAAGCCGGCGGTCTGAATCAGACGGCCGACCAAGATCAGCCAAAAATTAGTCTGGAAGATGAACCCGACGATCGAACCTGCCGTCATCACGATGATCGCGAAGATAATGAGTTTCCGGATGCTGATCGAGTCAGCTAGTGCGGCGTAAACTACGGCACCGATACCAATCAGGATGCCGGCCAGGGTGGCTTGCAGGCTGACGGTGTCGACCGGCAGGTCGAGATCTTTCGCTAACGCCGGCGACAGGAACTTGAAGCCATTGTCCAGCACCAGCGAGAAGACGAAGAGGGACAGCAGAATGGGTACAGCCCGGGTTGGTTTAAAAACCTGGAACGGATCCGTAGCGTTGGTCACCGTGAACCGTGCCCATCAGACCAATTCCAACGCGATCTCGATCATCGCAGTGAAGGCGGTTTGCCGTTCTGCAGGGGTGGTCTTGGCGTTGGTGACGAGATGGTCGCTGACGGTGAAGATGCCAAGCGCATCGACGCCCGCGGCCGCGGCGTTGGCGAACAATCCTGCCGACTCCATCTCCACGGCAAGGAGGCCCATATTCATCCACTTGCCCATGGCACCGGGATCGGCGCCGTAGAACAGGTCCGACGAGAGTACGTTGCCGACGTGAGTCCGTTGGCCGCGCTTGTCGGCGATCCGCTTGGCCTGCTCTAGTAGCCGGTACGAAGACAGCGGCGCCCATAGGCCGGGCAGGTCGAACTGGTGCAGATAGTTTGAGTCGGTCGACGCGCCCTGGGCGATGACTACGTCGTAAAGGTTCATGCGCTCCTGCATGGCGCCGCAGGTGCCCACCCGGATCAGGTTCTTAACTCCGAAAAAATGAATCAGCTCATAGCTATAGAGCGAGATAGAAGGGATACCCATACCCGTGCCTATTACGGACACGGGACGCCCCCGGTAAGTGCCCGTAAAGCCCAACATGTTACGAACCTCGTTGAAGCACCGGATGTCATCGAAGTAGGTCTCGGCGATGAATTTCGCTCGCAGTGGGTCCCCGGGTAGCAGGATTGTCTCGGCAATGTCCACCCCTTTCGGATCAATGTGCGGGGTACTGCTCGTGGCCATAGTGGGAAACGGCTCCTTCGTCGTTGACGGTGATCCGGTGTTAACGGTACTTGAACTCACGTGGACTCCTTTGTCAGGATTACAGTATGAGGTTATACCTCTTGAGTAAGATGTCACACATGATACTGTCGGGGCAGCAAGGAGGTCGCGTGACGACCCGTTTGGAACCTCACCCGTTCTTGCAACAGCAACTCCACCTTGCCGTTGGCCAACCGATTCGAGTTGCCATTTATACTCGGCTTGCCGAGGGGATCCGCTCTGGCGCATTCCGGCTCGGCGAGATGCTGCCGAGAGAAACAGAGCTCTCTGCAATGCTCGGCGTCAGCCGCACGCCCGTACGCCCGTACGCGAAGCGTTGCTGCTTCTCGAAGAAGACGGGTTGCTGGTCACCCGGCGCGGAGTTGGGCGATTCGTCACGGACTCCCTTCCGCGCGGCGGGCTGGAGCAGATGCGGCCATTTGAGGTTGTCTTAGCGAACCCGACCATGACAATGACTGTGCAGCCGGTGCGCTTCGAGTTGGAGAAGGTAACAGACTTCGTATCCAACCGGCTCGCGCTCGACCCGACTGCGAACGCTTGGATCCGCGAGAGCGTCTTGCTGCAAGACGGCTCTCCCGTTGCGACTGTTCAAAAGCATCTCCCTGCTGGGCGCTATCTCAGTGATGTGAGCGTGCGAATCGCATCCGAACTTTTGGAGATCGCCGACGAGCCACGGACGCTCCTCGCGTCCATGCAGGCCAACGGTCACGTCTTCACAAACGCCGTGTGCCAGATCGTTGCTACCGATGCTGGCCCCACGCGGGCGAAACTGTTGAACGTGAAGCCGTCGGCGGCGGTCCTCATCATTACTCAGACGGCGGGGCACTGCGGAGTGCCGCTCTACGCCGCGAAGTGTGTCGTCGCACCCGGTCACGGGTCGCTGTCGATAACGCAACACAACCCGAACTAGTGCCGCATTCCGGCGGAACTGGGACGTGACTCTTATCGTCTTCGATCAGAGGCTAATCGCTCTGGTGGGCGCGGTTGACCGTGGAATCCACAGACACGTCCTACGAGCTCAACCCAACTGAAAGAAATTGAAAGGACGAGTGTAGATCAAAGCCGAGAACGGCAATCAGTGCGAGTGCGGGGAGAGAGGCGCAGTATTCGAGCGAGTTCGCCGCGATCTGACGCGTAACGACTTGGCGAGCGTCCGAGATTGGCGAGAGCCCACTGCATTAGCGGTGGGCCCTCGCTCATCACGATAACAAACGCCACTGATAACGTCATCCTAAAGCGATTCAAACGAGTTGCTCCCGGGGATTGAGCTTGGCGATTGACTGGGCCGATTGCAGGCCACCGGCGAGCTATGCGCGCAAAGCCCTGAGCGGCTGGGATTTTCCGACGAGTTCGGAGATAGTTACGAAAAATCCCTGACTACGCTACGCCCGGGGAAGGTGAGGAATCTGTCGGGGCTAATTTGTTTGGAGTGGAGAACTCCGGTTCCAACGGTACGGGCATGGGCTACACCCCGGTGTTGGAGTACACAGTGACCGTTGAACCCAGTTGCGCCCGGGTACCGGCAGCCGGATCGGAACGTATCGGTGTTCCTTCGGGTTGGTTAGCGGCTGCCTCCCCACCGTCGGTGAAGGTGAATCCTGCGGATTCCAATGTCGTTTGTGCCTCTGCCATTGATGAGCCCCGTACTTCGGGGACGTCGACACGAAGCGTGCGGAGGGCGCTGGGGGATGCGTCGGCGAAGTCGTCTCCGCCGTACTTCGCATTGGCTACGGACATGACGTCAGGCCACATCCGATGGCGGGCCGTAGCGGCGTATCCGCTGTCGAAGTAGAGAGAACGCTGATTGAGAGAGCCGGTGACGCTCACGACACCGGCCACGGTTGCCACCTCGGTGCTGGCGCCACTCATCCAGGTATCAGCGGCGTCACCCGTTGTTCCTGTTTTTCCGATCATTGGAACGCGGGGACTGGTCCGGTAGTACGACGAGCGTGCAGTGCTCTCGCTCATCACGCGCTGCATGGCATAGGCCATGGCGCCCGCGATGGCGGGCTCAACTGATGCGCTGCACTCGGATTTTGGAACGGGCAGTTCGGTGTCATCCGCACCTACGATTCGATCGATGACGACAGGTGTACAGGTCACCCCATCGTTGGCGATGCCGGCGAAAGCGACGGCCATCGTGAGGGGCGCGATGTCGTTGGTTCCGAGCACGGAACTAGCCCCTTGGCTAAGCGGATCGCCGTCGGCTCGGTGCACGTCAAAGGCTTCGGCGGTCTTCCGGATACCGCACAGGTCGAGCTCTTTCGCCATGCCCAGGTATCCGGTGTTGTAGGAATTGATGGTCGATTCGAGCGCGCTGTAATTGGATCGGTTTTGGCTCAATGAGTCGTTGCGAGGATTCCACCCTGGGTAACGCTGCGGACCCCGGCAACTGTCTTGGAAAGCGCCCCAGTGTGACGTGCGCTCAGAATCGACGCGCTCGTTGAGGGAATGCCCCTCGCTCAACCATTCGGCCAGAGTGAAGACCTTGTAGGTTGAACCGGGGTGAAAACCGCTCGAGCCCCCAGCGGCATAGTCGGTGTTGTAGTTGATCGCGGTGTAATTTGCTCCGGAATTTAGCACGGCCGGATCCTGGCTGTAGTCCTTATTCTGGGTCATGGCGAGCACCCGGCCGGTACCGACCTGAACGCTGGAAATGACGGCGCCCACGTCTCCCGCGTCGGAGACCTTGGGAACATTTTCATTCATGGTTGTCACGGCCGCACTCTGCAGGTCCAGATCGAGCGTGGTGTACACGTCGTACCCACCACGGCGAAAATTGAGCAGCCGCGTTTCTTCGTCCTCACCGAAAATGGTGTCGGTCTGGAGTGCGTGCACGACGTAGTCGCAGAAGTAGGCGCTGGCGCCAGCTGTAGCGCAGCCGGTACTGGGCGCCGTGATGATCGGGGCGATTACGGTGGCGACCGCTCTCTCGTACTGGGCCGCAGAGATCTTTTTCTCGGCGAGCATCTCCCCGAGAATGTAATCGCGGCGCACCTTATTGGCGGCATAGTCGTTGGCGGCGCCATTGGTGTCACTGTCCGGCATATCGAGCTGAAACTTTCGTGGGTTGTTCACGATCGCCACGAGGCTTGCGGCCTGCGGCAGAGTTACCGCCGCCGCGGTCGTGTTGAAGTAATGATTGGCCGCTGCCTCAATACCGTAGACCGTCCCGCCGAAGCCCGTGATGTTGAGGTACTGGCGAAGAATGTCCGCCTTGTCGTACTTCTTCTCCACGGCGATCGCGAAGCGCATCTCCCGAAGTTTGCGCTCGGCGGTAACTTCCGTGGCCGCCGTGTAGCAGGCGTCGCTTTGCGTGTGATCAGCGATGACCTCGCATTTCTGCACGAGAACGTTCTTCACATACTGCTGCGTGATCGAGGATCCTCCCTGCAACGAATCGCTGAACGTGTTGCGCACAACCGCGCGAAGGACTCCCTGGATGTCAATGCCATTGTGCTCAAAGAAACGAGGGTCCTCCCCGGAGACCGCGGCATCCTTCACGAATTGGCTGATCGCATCCGATTCGACCTCGACCCGATTCTGGTCGTAGAACGACGCAAGCAGCACGGGGGTGCCATCGCTCTGGGTGGCGTAAATGTTGCTCTTTTGTGAGAGCTGCTCGATTCCCAGATAACCCGGCAGGCTGTCGAGGACGGTGATGGTGTTCGTCGCACTCAGGCCGGCCAATGCGACGACCGGCGTGATACTCGCCGTCACGAGGATGCCTGCGACGACACTCATTCCGACAAGTCCCATGAATGCGCCGAGGGACTTGCCTCTTGTTTTCGTGGGGACAGCGAGATTAGTGTCTAAAATTATCGCTACCTCATGGATCGATTAGTCGACAAAACGGGAGGAGTACGCCTCGACCGCTCACACGCGTGACGCCGGAGTCACGGTCTCATCCGTGGTGGGTAGAGTCTTGTAAGGTCCCTTATCGGGCTAGATGCCAAGGATCAACAATTCTTCCGACGACGTCTCCCCGGCGGCCCTGGCAAAGAGTTCAAATGCGGAAACAATTGCAGACTTTTGGTCGAGCGACAAGGCGGACAGGATTTTGGCAATATTGTCGCGGCGCTGTTCGAGGGCATGAGTGACTAGGTTTTGTCCTGCGGGCGTGAGTTCAATAAGTACCTCTCGCCGGCTGGCTGGTCTGGTCGTCCGCCTTACCCAACCGGCTTCGACAATGCGATCGATGGCCCGGCTCAACGTGGAGGGAAGGACACCGATGGCTTCGCCCAGGACGCCCATCCGCAAGGGCCCCGAGGTATCTAACAGCACGAGAACACGAAACTGGGGCAACGTCACGATCTCCAGGACGCCTGCGACAGATCGAGCCACCACACCCATCAGCGCACGAGAAGCTGTCAACGCGGCGTCCGCCGCGCGAGCGTCGAAATCTTCGTCATGAATCACTTACGCCCTCTTCTCATGCAATAGTTGCAAGAACACAACAATTGCAAGTATACATTTATGGCGGGCTGGCACCCAATGTAAACCTCAATACCAAGGGCTAATCACCGGCGAACAGCCCCAACGGCCCCGGGATGGCGTACATCGCCAGTCGATGCAGCGGTTCAATGGCTTCCTGGTACCGGTTTGGTTGAGAGTTGAGCTTCGCGTACGTCGTACGCATGCGGTACGCGAGCCCAATGCTCACGACTACGGGCACAGACATCGCCACGAATCCGGTCAGGAACAGCACGATGTGAGCGATCCACTGTGTGGTCAGAACGTTGAGGAAGCCAAGTTGGGCAAACCACAAGACATCCGTATACAGCCCGGCGAAGATAAAGAACAAGATCACGAGCCCTGCGATACTCGCCGCCGTAATAACTAGCGGGGCTCGGCTTCGGATAGGAGTGCTGGACGAAGAGGAAGTCACGAATTAGCCGCTTGCTCTCAGTGCTCGGGACACGTATAACGTTATCCCGAATTTACTGATCAATGCATAACGTCAACTCTGTTTTTAGCCAGTAATACCACTCTAAGCCGCTTAAATAATTGTTATTCAAGAAAGTTATTCACTGCTCACCAAGACAAATTATGACGTTATTTGAATCATTGGATTATTCGAATTGTTTCGTCGGTAGAGCATCTTCGCAAGGTGGTGGGGATGAGGAGAATCCCGAACAGTGGCATTGGTACGCTATGGACGGCTCAGACCATGGACGGCACACCGAAGAGCGCCCGTCGCGTGGCGGGGGCGCTTTCACCGCGTCGGTATTCGTTCATAGATCGTTGGTGTTTCCACCGTTCCGTCCCGTTCCCTATCATCCCGGCACGGAGGCATTAGTTGTAGTCGTAGAAGCATCAGTGATCCCGCGAATGTCGCCGCTGATCCGTATATCTCAGTTGCTGGTGCTGTTGGGCAGGTACGGCTCAAGCCATTTCAGGCTGCCGTTTCGTATAGGGATTTGCACTGATTCGGTGTCCGCTCCCCGGAACTTGTCAAGGCGGATGAGACCAGTGGGAGTTTAGGCGGCTAGTTCGAGGCGGTCATTCTTGGTGGGTTTGTCG
>NZ_PJJK01000053.1:0-9299 GCF_002929785.1 Cryobacterium sp. Y62
ATTACGCCAACCGCCAAGCATCTCGCTCCAGACGAGTTCCTCTGGGTGGAGGACAGGCATGCCACCCACAAGGTGCAGTGGGACTGCGCCTGGTGCGTTTGACTCCATTTTGACCTCTGCGCGGATTATGCGAAAGTTTCGCATAAAGTGCGAATGTTCGCAATATGCAAAGTTAAATACCAGCTCAGGAAGCATTTAACATTCCAGCACCGCGGAAGAAATACCGCACTGCTGCACGGTTACATGTAGCCTCGGCAGGAAGCCTTGGGCCGCTATGACTCGCATCACGGGCGAAGTGTTGCCCAACCGGCATATTCGCACTCTATGCGTATATGCCGCACACAACTTGACATAATCATTATTATCGGTCATTTGTGGTGGGATTTCAGGTGGTATATAAATGGTATTTGCTGTTGTGCGCGTTAGGTTTATGACATGTCATCAACCACTCCCGGACTGCGGGCATACGAGATGTCCATTCGTTCGGACGTCGCCGAACTTGTCGGCCGGCTGCGCGATCTCTTGGGCGCGCAACTGGTGGCTTACCTGGGGTCTGTCACGGAAACCCGTGCCGTGCGGCAGTGGGCCGAGGGCACCCGCAAGCCACCGGCCGAGGTGATTCGCCGTCTGAGGCTTGCGTATCAGGTCGCCGGTCTGCTCATCGAGCGGGACCAGCCGCAAGTGGTTCAGGCTTGGTTTCAGGGGATGAACCCCCAGCTCGAGGACGCGGCGCCTGCGCGGCTCATTCGTGAGGGCAATCTGGATGAAGTCGGACCTCGCGTGCTGGCCGCTGCGCGCGCTTTCGCTGCTGGGTAGTGAGGTCACTCCGGACGCAGGCAGTCATGTGGCCGCCGCACCGAGCTCGCTGGCACCGGCTCGGTCAAAACTCAGAAATTGGTGTAATACTGGTGGCATTGAAGTGGTTATGCGGGTTTTCCCGGATGCCACCGGCGATTGAAGGATCACATGGCTACCATCACGCACGTCACGTCTGCTCACACGCGGATGATCAAGCTGGACATTCGGGAGATCACGCGTCGGTTGAATGGGGCGCTGGGTGGGACTCTTGTTGCCTCTCTGGCCGGGAGTAAAGACACGAAGCTCCCGTATCGGTGGGCGAAGACCGATGGTCCTGCGCCGAAGAACGAGGCTATGCGGCGTCTTCAATTCGCCTATGCGCAGTGGACGATGCTGGCCGAGGCTGAAGGTGAGCATGTCGCCCGTGCGTGGTTTATTGGCGCGAACCCGTGGCTTGGATATGACACTCCGGTCACGGCCATTCGAGAAGACCGGTTTAAGGACGCAGCCATGGCGGCTCAGGCCGTCATCGACGATTCCTTCTCCGGTTGATGCAGATTTGTGCCCGCTCTGGGTTGGAGCTCGTGGATGATCCGCTGCCGGGTAGCTATCGCATCGCTCGCACATCGTTCGGGCCTCTTGCCCCGGTGCCCCGGGAACTAGATTCTGACGGTTCTCACGATCCTGCCGGCTGGAGCCGCTTCGATACTGTCGGGCGCACGCTGTATTCCACTGACGACCGGCTCACATCTTTTATGGAGCTTCTCGCTCCGTACCGCACGGAAATCAATGGTTCCCGGCGCGCCCTGCAGAAAGACGCGGACGCGATGGGCATTCCGCTGGATCGGTATTGGTCTATGGTCGTTGCCGACTGGGATCAGGCCGGAACGATGCGGGCCCGATGGCTGCCGCGGGTGTGGCGCGATGGTCGGGCTCTCTACCGCCTGACGTATCCGTCCGGTTGGTGGGTGGACATCACATCGACGAGAACCCTCGCGGCGCTGTCCGCCGCGCTCGACACTGAACTCAATGACCTCGGTGTTTCGGGAGGCCTCACCGTCGCTCATGTGACAAGTGACGACCGGGCTATTACGACTTTGATCGCGCGGTGGCTTAGAGATACGGTGACGCTTTTTGACGGTACCCAGCCCCTCGGTATTCGCTTCATCTCCAAGCACGGGCACCCAACCAACGGCACCGGAACATGCTGGGCCTACTGGATGCGTGCCACCGACGCAGGGCTGAACGAGCCGATCAGCATCATCGCCGAGATCGGCATTGCTGAGCGTGACGCGGACCTGAAAACGGCACAAGAGTTCTGCAAGATCCAGACCCGATAACGGTGCTCCTCCGGCGCGCACGCACCTCGCTGTCGACGGTCGTTTCTCAAGAAAACACGCTCGCTCAAGCGCGCGATGGAAGCGCGGCTGCAATGTTCGAGCCCCCGAGATCCCTGATCCCGATGAATGGCGGGATGGGGCCCTATGCCACGGCCTGTGATTTTTGCCAGCGCATGACGTCTGCGGTGTTGTAGCGCACGAGGCCCCAGCCGATGTCGTGGTATTTGGGTCCGGCGTTGCCGTGTCTCATGGTGCTGAGTTCCTCGAGTGAGATGCCCAGGGCATCGCTGGTTTGATCAGGTGTCATCAGGGGTGATGCTGGTGAGGTGCAGGTTGCTGTGATCATTTGGTTTGGTCCTTTGTGAGCGTGTCGATGATGGTCGCGTAGTTGGTTCCGGTGACGGTGAGTGTGCTTGCGAGGGTGTAGCCGCGGCGGCCGTCGGCGCGCAGGTCGTCGAGGCGTTCGGCAATCTTTCGTGCGCGCGCCGCGTGCTGCAGGTCGCTGATGGGCAGGGTCGTCTGTAGGGTGCTGAATTCCATCGCGGGGCGCTTACTCGCTGGTGAGGGTGGGGTGGTTGCGCAGGGCCGTTATCTTGGCGATCCGGTCGGGTCGGAAGCCTGACCAGGACACCACGCGGGCGATGACGACGGGGGCCGTGGTGTAGCCGAACTGGTGCATCAGGTCGGTGGCTCGTGTATCGGTTGTGAGGTCAATCACGGTGTAGGGCAGGTTGGCGGCGTCGAGTGCTCGTACGGTCATCGTGCATTGCATGCAGTTCGGCAGCGTGTAGACGGTGAGCGGTTCGATCATGGTGTGGTCCTCTCTTATAACCCCATTGCCTTTTGGCGCACGCCGTTTTACAGCGTCAGGGGTGAATTGGCAGGGGACCGTGGAATACCGCAAGGGAGCGCAGCGAGTGAGGATATGCCGCGAAAGCCCTTGCCAAGGGAGGAATGGTGCGTACGATAACCAGCCGAAAAGGCAACGCAAGTTGCACGAACAAGCCCCGTCGAGCTGTGCTCGACGGGGCTTCTTTATTACAGGTAAGGGCCGGAGGCTACGCCTCAGTGTTTGAGGTCGTGACCGGGGCAGTGGTGCGTCGTTTGCGCGCTTTCGGGGTGGACTGACCGGGGGCTTTGACGCCGGTAGCACGGAGGTCCTTCTCGCTCCATCCGGAGGCTAGGGCTGCAGTCCACGCGTGTTCGTGAGCGAGGGTCGCTAATTTCAGTTGCTGGTCTGCGCTGTCGTATTCGTTGCCAGCATCGGCGAGTGCGCGTACGGCTTCTACGCGGGCGTCCACGTTCGCTTCGATGATTGCCCGCGCGCGGGCGGCTGCATCTTCTGGTTTCATATTCGCATCGCTCATGTTCCCCAGATTACAGGTCTGGTACACGCCTCGGCCGAGTGCGCCTCAGCCTCATTCTACTGAAGCATCAAGAGCGGAGACGTGCCATACCGGCGGTGTCGATTTGGAGCAAGCTATACATTTACCGGTGGTAAATGGCTTTGAATTCTGGACGCCGCGCGCCGGAATTGGCATACTTGAGATATGTCCCCGGTTTTCGGGGTCGCTGCGCTGGGCCGGAGGAGGTGAACACGTTGACGGAGAAGAATGAGCGTCGTTTGTTTGGTCGTCAGCGTCGGGCGAATGTTGATGGTGGGCGAGAGAAGAGTTACCGGGTGTATGTGACGGTTGAGGAGGATGCTCAGTTGCGTGCTCGTGCGGTGGTTGCTGATGTGACGGTGCCGCGGTTGTTGTTTGAGTCGGCGATGAATGCGAATATTGAGACGTCGACGGATCGTAAGGGTGTGATTGCGGAGTTGTTCGTTGTGACGCGCCTGATGGCGAACGTGTCGAACAACGTGAACCAGTTGGCGAAGTTCGCTAATACGGAGGGCCAATTCCCGGACACGGCTGCCGCCGTTGCAGCTGAGTACCGTACGCTCGCCGTCAAGGTTGAGGACGTTATTGACAGGTTGGCCGAGTCATGATGCCGAACATTCGCCGGGGCGGCCAGATGGGCGGCCTGATGGTGTACCTGGCTGGGGGCGGTCGGCACAACGAGCATGAGGAACAGCACCTCGTTGCGGGTGATTCCGCGATCATGGCGCAGCATGGTTACAGCGTGTTGGACACCAACAGTGCTTTGGCGATTGCGCGGAGCCTGGACGCTCCACGTCGTGCGTTCGACGTTGAAGTCTTGCGAATGGTGAAGGATTCCGACCCTGTTACGGGCGCGGTGACAAGTAAACGTGTCGCCGGGGATGTGTGGCATTGCTCGCTGTCGTTGCGTGCCGAGGAGGGACAGCTCTCGGATGAGAAGTGGGGATTGATCGCAGAGGACTTCGCGGATCGGATGGGGTTTACCGAGAGCAGTGGAAAAGCCGCGTGTCGTTGGGTTGCGGTGCGTCACGGACTGTCCACGAACGGTAATGATCACATTCACCTGGCTGTGTCTTTGGTGCGTGAGGACGGTACCAAAGCGACGACGCACAATGATTTCCGGCGTGCGCAGGAGGTGTGCCGGGATCTGGAAAGCGAGTACGGGCTTGAGCAGTTGGAAAGTCGTGGTTTGAGGCTTGGGGAGCGTGGCTTCAAGCCGGCTGAACGTGAACGTGCCGGGCGGGCGAATGCGGCCGAGATTGATCCGCACAAGTTGGAGCGCACGGTCCGGGCGGCGGCAACAGCGTCGGTCGATGAGGGCGAATTCGTGCGTCGTCTCCGTCAGGGCGGGATTCTCGCCCGGCCACGCTTCGCGGCTGGCCGGGACGATGTCGTGGCGGGCTATTCGGTGGCGATGCGCCCGATCGAGGGAGCGCAGCCGATTTGGTACGGGGGCGGGCGGCTGGCGCGCGACCTCACATTGCCCAGGCTTCGGGAGGGCTGGCCTGACAGCCCGCAGACTGCGCAGGGCGCGGTGGAGGAATGGCGGGCCACGGCGAAGAACCCGTGGCAGTACCGACCCGTCGCGCCCGGGCGTGAGGAGCACACCCCGAATCCGGAAATGTGGAAGCAGTACAGCGACGAGATTGGTCGACTCCGCGACCAGCTGCGCAGTGTCCCCGTCACGGACCGGGCCACGTGGGCGCACGTCGCACGGGAGACGGCCGGCGCGTTCGCGGCGTGGTCGCAGCGGGTCGAGGCAACACCGGGTCCGCTCGCTGAAACGTCCCGTCAGCTTGCTCGGTCTGCGCATCTGCGGGCGCACGAGTCTCGGCCGAAGCCTGTACAGCTGGGGTCGGCTGCGAACGCTGCGATGATCCTCATGCAAGCTGCGACGGGGGCCCGCGGCACGATGGCTGAAGCGATCATGCTGCGTCAGCTGGGACGCACCGCGGTAGCGATCCTTGACATGCACAGCGCCAACGGCGACGCCCGCCGAGCCGAGCAGATCGCCTCCGTCATGAGCAACCAGGTCGCCACCATCCGCGACCGCCTGCCGGCAGTGCAACGACTCAGCAAGCAGGCGGGTACCCGGCCAGAGATAACGCCGGAGAACTCCCGCGTGGCTGAGGCCGTGCGGGTGGCTACCGAAGGCCTGGCCACTCCGCGATCAGGTTCTCCGGTTCCGAACACGTTGGAGCCCACCAAGCGCAAAATGCCAGCCACGCCACGCGAGCGTGGCGACCTAGGAAGAGATTAAGAGAGCAGGGGAAAGATTATGGCCGAGGACACAGACGGAGTAGGCGAAGCCTTCGACGACCAGCTGCGCATAGCGCTCACTATTGCTTCGCAATTCGGGGAACGTATCGCCCGGCTGCGCGAACAGCTCGCTCGCCAGCGTGAAGCAGCAGCGACGCAGCAGACCCGCGAGCTCGAAGTACGCTTCGAGGCGGGGCGCGGAGCAGCGCGCGCGAGCCTCGCACCGGTGCAGCAACCCGAATGGTGGGACCAGGCCAGACCTGAGGACATTGCCGGCGCCCACGAAACCGCGACCGCCTGGCGCGACTACGATGATGTTGCCCACTCTGCAAAGACACGAATCCGCGACGAAGTACGCGAGCGATACGGTATCGACGTTGACGCACCGGGGGCCGACCCGGTGGCGGTCGCGGCCGCACTTCAAGGCGCCGAGCGTGACCGGGACCAGGCCCGCGCCCAGCGGGAACGTGCCGGCGAAGAACTCACCGCGTCGCAGTTGCTTCTCGCTGACGTGAACAGGCGCGACGCCCAGGCCAACGAACTCGATCAGGACCGCACTGACAACGACCGCAGCAATTCGGAGTGGCAGCGTCAGGCCGAGGAGCTGCACCGCGAGGCTGAGGTGAACCGCGACTGGAGCGGCGTCGACTACGACAGCTCAGAACGCCGCCAGCAGTTCGCCGCGAGCCTTGAAGGCAAGGCCGACCAGAAAACCATCGATGCCCGCCTCCTCGCGGACGGCGACCAGGCGAAGCACCCGCGCGAAGCGGTCCGGTCACAGCCCGGGCGTGCACCGAAAGCGCGACGAGCTAGCAAGATGGCGGTCCAACAGCGAGAGCGCGGCGGACTCGCCAGATGATCGCAGCGATAGGTGTCGATCCACCGGCTGATTCAACTCTTACCGTGTTATTTGTTCACGTTTCGTGAGCTGAACCCAACTAACCCGCATCATCCGGCAGATGGGATCGTCACCGGTCGAACCGGTCAAGATTCATGACCTTGTGCCACGCGGACACGAAGTCGTGTATGAACTTCTTTTCAGCGTGCTGGCTCGCGTACACCTCCGACAGCGCACGCAGCTCAGAGTTGGTCGAAAAAATGAGGTCAGTGCGACTTGCGACCCACTTGAGCTCGTCAGTGTGCCGGTCGCGGCCTTCGTAGGTCGCCTCCGTCGTGGCGTCGCCTGGCTTCGGCGCCCACACGGTGTCCATGTCGAGCAGGTTGACGAAGAAGTCGTTGGTCAGCGAGCCCGGTGTCGAGGTAAGCACGCCCATGGGGGATCGGCTGTGGTTTGCGCCGATCACGCGCAAGCCGCCGAGCAACACTGTCATCTCGGGGGCACTCAAAGTCAGTTGGCCCGCGCGGTCGATGAGCAGAACTTCCGACGGTAGCCGGTTGCCCTTGCCGAGGTAGCTGCGGAATGCGTCAGCTGTCGGTTCGAGCACGGCGAACCGTTCAGGGTCGGTCCACTCCTGCGTCGCATCCGTGCGTCCCGGCCGAAACGGGACCTCGATGTCGTGACCGGCCCTGGCGGCAGCATGTTCGACCGCGGCGCACCCGCCAAGCACGATCAGGTCGGCGAGCGAGATCTTCTTACCGCCACGCTGGGAATCGTTGAACTGCTTGCGGATCTGCTCAAAAGTGCGCAGCACGGTGGCCAGCACTTCAGGCTCGTTGACATCCCAGCGCCGCTGCGGTTCGAGACGGATGCGGGCACCATTGGCCCCACCGCGCTTGTCGCTGTTTCGGAACGTGGAAGCCGAAGCCCACGCGGTAGAGACCAGTTGCCCCACCGCCAGGCCCGACTCGAGCAGTTGGCTCTTGAACGCAGCGATGTCGTCAGCATCGACGAGCTCGTGGTCGACGTCGGGCAGCGGGTCCTGCCAGATCAGTCGTTCGGACGGGACAAGTGACCCCAGGTAGCGCTGGGTTGGGCCCATGTCGATGTGCGTGAGTTTGAACCAGGCCCGTGCGAACGCATCCGCCAGTTGGTCTGGATTCTCTAGGAATCGCCGCGCGATCGCCTCGTATACTGAATCCTCCCGGAATGCGAGGTCCGTGGTGAGTACCGTTGGGACATGGGTCTTGGACGGGTCGTGGGCGTCCGGGACGGTGCCGGCACCGGCACCGTTGCTCGGGATCCATTGCCATAGCCCGGCAGGGCTGAGCGTCACCTCCCACTCGTAGGCGAACAGTATCTCTAGGAAACTGTTGTCCCATGTGGTCGGGGTGGGGGTCCAGATCCCTTCGAGCCCACTGCTGACGGTGTCTGCACCGTTGCCCGTTCCGAAGTGGCTTGCCCAGCCCAGGCCTTGTTGCTCGAGCGGCGCGGCTTCGGGTTCGGGCCCGAGGCAGGTGCCGGGGTCGGCCGCTCCGTGGGTCTTGCCGAACGTGTGCCCGCCCGCAATCAGCGCGACGGTCTCCTGGTCGTCTAACCCCATGCGATGGAACGTCTGACGAATGTCGCGTGCGGCGGCTATCGGATCGGGAACCGTGCCTGGACCCTGCGGATCGACGTAGATCAGTCCCATCGCGCTGGCCGCTAGGGGCTTGTCCAGATTCCGGATGCCGCTGTGCCGCTCATCGGCGAACCACCTGTCTTCTGGCCCCCAGTAGGTCTCGTCGGCCACCCATGCATCCTCCCGGCCACCGCCGAACCCGAACGTCGTGAAGCCCATCGATTCCAGCGCACGGTTGCCCGCGAAGATCATCAGATCGGCCCAGGAGATCGTGCAGTCGTATTTCTTTTTCACCGGCCACAGGAGTCGGCGCGCCTTGTCTAGGTTGCGGTTATCAGGCCAGCCGTTCAACGGGGCGAAGCGTTGCATTCCCGCGCCGGCACCTCCCCGACCGTCACCGGCGCGGTAGGTGCCAGCACTGTGCCAGGCCATCCGCAGCACAAGCGGTCCGTAATGTCCGAAGTCGGCGGGCCACCAGTCCTGCGAGGTCGTCAACACCTCGTCCACATCGCGTGCCAGGTCCTCAAGGTCCAGGGAGAGGAATTCCTTGGCGTAGTCAAAGTCTTCGCCCAACGGATTGGCGGCGCGGCTCGGTCGAGCTAAGCACCTCAGGTCGAGCCTGTGGGGCCACCAGTCATGTGGGTTCCCGCTTTCCGCGGGGTAATTCCGCAGTTTGGGCGACTGACGCGCGTTCACGGTCTGGTTGTACGTACGGTCGACGTAGGCGTCAGGGCTTCCAGACATGGTTACTCCTTCAGGTGAGCCTCGAAGGACTCAATGTGTGACTGGATGTCCGGTGAAGCGTTGGACAGGAAGCTCTGCTGCCGATCAGCGCTCACCGCGATGGACGCATTGTTCTGTCCGTCCAAGCCGAGTCTGGCCAGTAGATCGGATCGTTCTTCAGTAATCGCCACTGGACGTCATCTCCTCATTGAAATCACATACGTGTTACCCGAACTCCGTGCGCAACAGGCAGATTCAGAGTCCGCTCGCTCATCCGAGCCAGTTGAGAGATAACCGTATGCCCACTCGAACTCCGACGGCCAGGCACGACCGCT
>NZ_PJJK01000055.1:0-9511 GCF_002929785.1 Cryobacterium sp. Y62
AGGTCAGTACCGCACTACAACCGAGATCGACCGGGCAAGGTGAACTCGACGAACGCCATCTCACTGATCAGAGCTCGCGCTGGTGGATGTTCCTCGAGATCCTTGGCCCGATTGTCGAGTTCGAGGAGCATGCTCTGATATCTGAACGGACCCGGGATGGGCTGGCCTCGGCCCGTGCCCGGGACGACAGGCAGAAACAAAACTTGAACTGCGCCAGGTCAGGCTGGCCAGCGAGATGTAGGAGAAGGAGAAGAAGAACGCCGATGGCAAACGGGCCCGCACCGTCGAGCACTCCACCGAGAAATTCGGAGCCACTCGCCCTACGTTCTACCGACATCGGGCAAACCGTGAGCCGCAGCCGTCCACCGCGAAAGAGTGCGTCGCCACATGCAGCCGATAACGGTGAGAAGATCTCACGTGGCACTTTATTCCCTTCTCATAGCTACCGAGCGTGGGCAGGTGCTGACGTTGCCCGTAGGAGAAACGGAACTGCCCACCTGTTGTACGCATCAATGATGCGGTCATATCATTGATCCGGCAACACCGCGGGAGAGATCGACCCCACCTCATTGGCACGCCTACTCGACTACAGCCCCCAAACGATGGCCCGCCATGCCAGCGCCACCACCTCGAGCTACGTCATCGACCAGAATCCCCGCTTCGCGAAGGAACGTCCCAGCACAGGACCTGCCCTCACATGAAGTCCGACACGGGTCACTTCCCCTGGGAGTGGACAATTGGCGACGTCGATGACGCGTTCTCTCATGCCCGGTCGGTGCAGAATCTTTCGCAATCGAAGGTTCGTGCGTATCAGACAGCGGTGAAGGTGTTCTGCGATTTCCTGCTCAACCCGAACTATGACTGGAACGAGCTCCGCGGCCGCACATTCGGCTCCTCCCTGTCGCAGGTGGTGACCGAGTTCAATCGGGCGCGGCATGTTCAACGCAATAAGCAGCAGCCGCAGAAGCGTTCGTTCACACGGCGTGAGCTGCAGGACTTCTTTGACCTCGCCACTCTCGAGGTCGAGCGGGTGGTGGACTCACACCGCAAGGGCGCCGTGACCGCCTATCGGGACGCGGTCGCGTTCAAGACCGCCTATGTCTGGGGCTGCGCGCGAACGAGACCACGCATCTGCAGGTCGTCGATTTTTCTCGGAACCCGCACGCTCCACAGTTCGGCGATTTCGGGGTACCGCAGGTGCGCTTTGGAAAGTCACAGAAGGGCTCCCCGTCCAAGCGTCGTTCGGTGCTGACAGTGTTCGAGTGGTCTGCCCAAACGGTCCACGAATGGATCCGTGGGGCCTGCCGGACTGAACCCGCCGCCGGATCTTTTCCCCACCAGCACCGGCCTGGTCGTGCCGAAATCGAACCTACGACGCCGGTTCCGATCGTTCATCGACGAGCTGGGGTTCCCGACCGGCTTGGACCTGCACTCATTCCGCCGGTCGTGCGTCACGCATCTGGTCGAGTTCTATGCGTTCCAGCAGACGTTTATCCAGAAGCAACTCGGCCACGGACACGTCTCGACGACATCGATCTAAACCCCGCGTTTCTGACGACGATCAGGTTCGTGTACAGAATCGGGTACTGGAGAACACCCTCGCTAACGCGACGAAGCCCTCTACCCCTTGGGAGAAACCCGCATGAAACGACAGATCGAATACCAGTGGCGTGTTCGAGAGCTGATGGCTCGCCACGGGATGCGCAACAGCCGCGAATCAGCCGATCTGCCGCGACTGCGCCGCCACCACCACAGCCCTGACCTGCACACGCTGCGGCGAGGAGGCAGAACGATTCCGCAGCGGGCACCTGCATCCGCTGCATCCTCCGGGACGACCTCGCCGCACTGCTCCGGGCCACCACTCTCCCGGACCTGCGACTGAAACGCCTCATCGAAATCCTCGCGACCGTTGAACGATCAGAAAGTATTTACACCTTGATTCGAGGCCAGCAAGCGCACGAACTCCTCACCAGGCTCGGTGCCCGCGACCTTGAACTCACCCACGACGCCTTCGACGCCCTCCCGCCCACACGCGCCGTCACCCATCTGCGCGAGATCCTCATCTGGCCCTAACCCCGTTGTGTGGACACACCGCGACCCGGCGATCGCGAGAGGTGAGTGATTCAGACCGCGACGAGCCGTTCCACGCGGAGAATCGCCGCGACCACGGCGGCGTGATCGACCTGTGCGCCGGCGACGTTTCGAACGTGGGGCGCGGTGAGAGTGCCGTTCGCGACGTCGCGGACCACCTCGTCAGAAGGAGTTGCACCGAGATCGCCGAGGCTGCGCGGCAGGCCTATCGAGGCGAGGAAGCCCGCGACATCCATTATCTCAAAGTCGCTCGACCCCGTGAGCGCGAGCTGCATCAGCAGACCGTATGCAACGTGTTCACCGTGTAGCTTCGACGCCGCACCGGGCACCGCCATCAACCCGCGCGTCGCCGCGTGCGCAATCGACAGTCCGCCGTTTTCGAAGGCGAGACCGGAGAGCAGGATGACCGCCTCTACCGTGTCCTCGAACGCCTGATCGATCCGTCCCGCAACGTGCGACGCCAGCGCGGCAGCGGACTCCTCACGCAGAATGCGGTAGCAGCCTGCAGCGATCACGGAGGCGACTTTCAGACCGCGCGTGCCCTGCATCGTGTGGCCGCCGGCGGCCCGGCAGGCCTCGACCTCGAAATGTTTGGACAGCGCGTCGCCGATGCCCGCGGAGAGGAAGCGTGGGGGCGCTTGGGCGATCACGGCGGTGTCGACCAATACCAGGGCAGGATTTCGTGCCAGCAGTGGAACTTCGCGTAGCTGGTGGTCGTCGTTGTACAGGGCGATGGCGCGGCTGGCGGGGGAGTCGTTGCTTGCAATCGTCGGCACGGTCACGACGGCAACCCCGAGCATCCGGGACACCCCCTTGGCGATGTCGATCGTCTTGCCGCCACCGACCCCTACGACGACGTCGGTATCGGCGGGTGCGCCGTCTGCCGCCGCGGCGATGCCGGACTCGGTCACTTCGGCCGAGACGGGCCGGCACGCGATCGCCACCCCGGCGGCCGAGCATACCTCAGCGATGCGCGGCTGGAGGCGGTCGAACAGGAAGGCGTCGATCAGCACCAGGCAGGATTTCCCGACACGAGCGAGCTCGGTGCCGATCAGGTCGAGAGCACCCGGGCCCTGCACGTACCGGCCGGTCGCCCCGAAGATCCGCACGTCGGTCTGCGACTCAGTCACCGGGAAACGCATCCTCGGGAGCGCCGTAGGCAGTGTAGGCGCCGTCGACGGGCAGCACCACGCCGGTGATAAAGCGCGCCTGGTCGGACGCGAGGAATGCGAGTGCCTCGGCCACGTCGGTGGCCGTTCCCATCTCCCCGGTGGGCGATCTTCGAACGATGGCGTCGACGTCGAGCCGCCCTTCGGCCATCAGCTTCTCGGTCATGGCGGTGTGGATGTAGCCGGGTGCCACGGCATTGACCCGAATGCCGTACGGTGCCCACTCCGAGGCGAGCACTCGCGTCAGCATGCTGACCCCGCCCTTCGACGCGCTGTATGCCGTTCGCCGGGGCAGCCCGATGACACCGGCGATAGAACTCAGGTTCAGGATGACTCCACCGCCGGTTTCGCGCATGATACGCGCGGTCGCCTGGCACATCAGGTAGCTGCCGGTCAGGTTCACGTCGATGATCCGCTGCCAGTGCTCCAGGTCCTGCTCGAGCGTCGGAGCCCGGCCCTCGGCGATTCCCGCGCTGTTCACGAGCACGTCGATGCGGCCGAAGCGCGCGAGCACCGCCGCGGTCAGGGCGTCAACTGAGGGCTGCAGGGAGACATCTACCTGCAGTGCGAGGTGGCCCTCACCCAACAGGCCGTCAATCGTGCCCGACGCCGAATCGACGGCGAGGTCGACAGCGACGATGTGGGCGCCGCGCCCGGCGAAAAGCTCTGCCGCCGCCCGGCCGAGGCCGCTCCCCGCCCCCGTGATCACAACGACCCGTTCGGCGAGGCTGCCTACCGGCAGCCCCCCGACCTCAGATGCCATCGATCACCGCGCGCGTGATGCGGGTCTGGTCGAGGCCGCCTTTCTCCTCCATATAGGCCTGGGATCCCGCTTCGTGGAAGCGGTGCTGGATGCCGATTCTGATCAGCGGCACTTGGATGCCCGCATCGTAAAGTGCCTCGACAACGAGTGTCGCGAGTCCCCCGCTCATTTGGTGGTTTTCCGCGATCACCAGGCGTTCAACCCCGGCAACGAAACGCAGCACGCCTTCGGTGTCGAACGGTTTTATGGTGGGCACATGCAGAACGCCAGCCGAGACTCCATGCTCGGTCGCGGCATCCGCTGCCACCAGAGCTCGCTGAGTCATGAAGCCGCTCGAGATGACGCCCACCTCGGATCCGGTGCGGAGCTCCTTCGCCTTGCCGAATTCGAAGGTGTACTCATCGGGGTCGAACACGACGGGCACCTTGCCGCGCAGGCTTCGCACGTAGACGGTGCCTTCGATGTCGGCGACGGCTTTCACCACCTGGGCGAGTTCGGTCGCGTCGCACGGGTCGATGATGGAGAGGTCCGGGATCATGCGCAGCACCGCGATGTCGTCCGTGGCCTGATGTGTCGCCCCGTAGGGATTCATCAGACCGGGCATTCCCGCGAGTATCTTCACGTTCGCTTTGCTGTGGGCGCAGGCGATGATGAGAAAGTCCAGGGCTCGCCGGGTGATGAACGCCGCGTAGCTGGTGCAGTAGGCGATCTTGCCGGTCTTGGCGAGACCCGCTGCGATGAGCAGCAGGTCTGCCTCGGCCATTCCGACCTGGAAGAAGCGGTCAGGATGCGCGTCGCGGAACGGGTGGATGTCGCTGAACCGGCCCATGTCGGCGGTGAGGCCGACGATCTCGGGTCGGTGCTCGGCGAGCTCGACAAGCGCCCTCCCGAGAGGAGCGACCTCGTACGGGCCTTCGACGTCGAGGATCTCGCCCATACCGCCGGCGCGGCCCGACTTCAACTCAACCATTGTTGCTCTCCAGTTCCTCGCTGAGCAGTGCCCACTCGTTGGGGTCGACGCGCACGAAGTGTGCCCGGTCGCGACGTTCCAGCGTGGGGATCCCCTTGCCGGGTGTGGTACGCAAAATGATGGCCTTGGGCCGGCCATCGCGCTCCCGCAACTGGTCGAAGGCGGCCATGATGGCCTCGATGTCGTTGCCGTCGATCTCGCGGGTATCCCAGCCGAATGCGCGCCACTTGTCGGCGATCGGTTCTATGTCGAGCACCGTGGGGCCGTCGGCCTGAATGCCGTTGCAGTCGATGACAGCAACGAGGTTGTCGATCCGATGGCTCGACGCTGCCATCGCGGCCTCCCAAACCGAACCCTCCTGCAGCTCTCCGTCGGAGAGCGTACAGATGATGCGTCCCGGATGCTTGTCGAGACGGTAGCCGAGCGCCATGCCTACTGCCTGGCCGAGCCCCTGTCCGAGGGAACCACCGGTGATCTCGACTCCTGGCTGGTCGTCGAACGTACTCAGGGCCAGGTCGGCGCCGTTGAGACCGAAGTCATCGAGCTTCGTTTCAGGGATGTAGCCGATGCGGTGGAGCACGGCGTACAGCGCGATCGAGTAGTGGCCAATGGAGAGCACGAAGCGGTCGCGACCGCTCCACGCGGGATCGTCGGGGTCGTAGTCCAACTCCCGGTAGTAGACGACCGCCAGGAGGTCGGCGATGTCCATGCCCTGGGCGACATAGCCCTCGCCTTTGTCGGCGGCCATCCGCAGAATGGTGCGTCGAAGCTCAAGCGCTTCGAACCGAAGCTCGGCTGCGGTTCGAAGCCTCGTATTGAGAGGCATCGGCTTAGGCATTCACGCGCTCCGCGGGTTGCCCGTCGAGAAGGAAGCGTTCGCCGAACTCCGTATCCCGGTCGGCTTTCATGTGATCCATGTACGCCGCCATTCCCCCCATGAAGAAGTAGTTCCTCACCGGCTTGCCGGGGATGTTGGCTCCATTAATCCACGAATTGACCTTCGGGAACAGCGTTGCCGCAGCAGTGCTGTCCGACAGCTCCATCCAGTCTTCTTCGGCCTTCTGCGAGGGCTCGAGGGTGGCGGCTCCGGAGTCAATGGTGTGCCTGATCGCGTCGGTGATGAAGTTCACCTGCGCCTCGTGCACCGGGGGCTGGTTCGTGAACGGGCTCATCGGTCCGTAGACCATGTACATGTTCGGGAAGTCCGCGGTCATGGTGCCCATGTAGGCGTGCGTACGGTCGCGCCACTTGTCCTGCAGCGTCAGGCCGTTTCGGCCCTGCTGGAAGATACGGAGCTGGTTGCCCGAGACGGCGTCGAAGCCGGTGGCGAGCACAATGACGTCGAGTTCGTACTCGGTGTCGCCGGCACGGATGCCTTTCTCCGTAAATTCAACGATCGGGGTTTTCTTCACGTCAACCAGGGTCGTCGTAGGCAGGTTGTAGGCCTCGAAGTAACCGTCGCAGCAGAGCGGGCGCTTCGCGTAGAGGTCGGTCGGCACGAGGAGTTCGGCGACGATCGGGTCTCTCACCGTCTCCCGGATGTGCTTCCCTATCACATCGGTCGCAGCCTTGTTCGCAACCAGGCTGGTGCCCACGTCATTGAAGGCCTTAAACATGTACTGGAATCCGCCACCGTCGTCGTAAACCTTCTCGAAGGCCTCGTGGCGGGTGGCCTCGTCGACACTCTCGGCCGAGACGTTGCTCTCGGTGAAGCCGAACGCGGTGGTGGAGTAAAGAAGGTCATGGTGGTATCCGTCGTAGTTCTCGCGGATGCTCTCGAGCAGGCCGGGGTCGATCGGGCGGTGGCGTGAAGGCACGACCCACTGGGCGGTGCGCTGGAACACTGTGAGGTGCTCGGCGATGGGCGAGATCTCCGAGACGAGCTGGATGCCGCTCGATCCGGTGCCGATGATACCGACCCGCTTACCGACGAGGTCGACCGGTTCGTGCGGCCAGCGTGCGGAGTGGTAGATCTCACCGCCGAACTTCTCTTGGCCCGGGAACTCCGGCACGTTGGTGGCCGAGAGCAGGCCGACTGCCTCGACGAGGAACCGGGCCGAGAACTGCTGGCCCTTGTCGGTAGTGACGCGCCAGCGTTCGGCCTTCTCGTCGAAGACCAAGCTCTCGATCTGGGTGTTGAACTGGTAGTGGTTGCGCAGGTCGTAGCGGTCGGCGACGTGGCCCAGGTACGCGAGGATCTCGGTCTGGCGCGGGTAGCGCTCCGACCACTTCCACTCGTTGTAGAGCTCCTTATCGAAGAAGTAGCAGTAGGCGTTGACTTCGGTATCCGACCGGGCGCCCGGGTACCGGTTCCAGTACCAGGTACCTCCGACGTCGCCTGCGTTGTCGAATGCCTGAACCGTGAGGCCAAGGTTGTCGCGCAGGGCGTGCACCGAGTAGAGACCTGCGAACCCACCTCCGATGACGACCGAATCGACCTCGATTACATCCGGTCGTGTAGCGACATTGCTCATCGTCGGAACCCTTTCTCTTAGAAGTGATTAGGAATCGATCATCCCCCCGCCATCGGCGGGCCGGTGGGAGGCGTCGCAATATGGGACATCGCCGATTCGCACGTATGAGGTGCCAGAGAGACTGGGGCCGTGGTCCAGCAAAGAAAAGGCGACGATGCCTCGGTCACCAGTGGGCCTCACCCCGTTCAGCTGCGAGAGCGGAAAATGCCCTGCAACTATTTAGAGACCAAAGTTCACTCCAACGCCACTCTCGCAACCAATCGGCATTTTGCGCTTGAGGTCACCTCAATTGCTTGCCTCTGAGGCCGTCTCCAGGAGAGCCACCACAATTTCCCGCTCTGTGCGGAGGAACCGTTCAATGGGTGAAGACACCGTCAGAGCTGCGACTACACGACCATCAACACGGATCGGCGCGCTGACCGAGTACACGCCTTCTCGGTATTCCTCGCAATCACGCCCCAGTCCTTCAGAACGAACGCGATCGAGGTCGGCGTCAAGCGCAGCGCGGTCAAGGAGCGTGTTGGGCGTGTGGCGCACAAACTCGTAGCCGTCGAGAACGATTTCGAGTAGGGTCTCATCAGCGTGCGCCAGCAAGAGCTTGCCGCTCGCTCTGGCATGCACGCTTTGGGTGAAACCCACCTCAAGTCCAACCACACGCACGGCATGAGCGCCCTCCACGGTCGCAAGAATTTGAACATTCCCTCGGTGCCAGCCGGTGAGAAACGTCGTCTCACGGGTGCGAGCAGCTAGACGGCGCAGCGCATCACGGTGTGCCAACGGGGTCCGGGGGCGAAGTACTGGCGAGTTCGCAATCTCAACAGCCGCAGGTCCGAGCTGATAGCGCTTCCCCTCGGTCTTCATCAACAGGCCTTCCTGAGCCAGAGTGGAAAGCAGGTGATAGGCAGTGGAGAGCGTGAGCTCAAATTGACTGGCGATTTGCGATGCGGTCTTGCCCTCGTAAGAGTGTGACACCTCGAGAAGAATGCGGGATGCCCGAGCTACAGACTGGATTGAGGTTCCATTCTTCAGGGGCATGCTGCCACCAATCTTGTGCTGTTGACTTTCGAGAGCTAATGCGAGATTCTGACGCAGATGGCGGTAGTAACTACAGCTATTTGCCAATGATGGCATAGGACTGGAGTGATAATGACGCAGAAGCTACCTGCTGAGGCAACAAGAGGTGAAGCCGCAATCCCGTATCGAGGCGAACAGCCGTTCGGGATGGTCGATGACTTGGTCGTGCCGGGCGCCATCGATCTCGACGACGATGCAAGATTCTGGGTTCCACAATCGAAAGATGTGAGTTTTAAACCGCTGGTGCTGTCAGTGAGCCAGGGCTATTTTGTAAACGTCCTTCGGGTCAGAAAGAACGGCATATTGTCGCGGCACCGTCATGCTGGTCCGGTGCACGCGACCGTACTTCGCGGACGCTGGCACTATCTCGAGCACGCATGGTGGGCGGAAGAGGGCTCGTATGTATTCGAGCCACCGGGGGACATCCACACTCTTGAGATTCCCGACGGAGTAGCGGAAATGGCGACGCTGTTCCATGTGACTGGTGCATACATTTACGTTGATCCGGATGGGAACCCGACTGGAGTAGAAGATGTTTTCACAAAGATCGAGAATGCGCGGGCGCACTACGAGAAGGTTGGGCTCGGCGCCTCCTACGTGGAACAGTTCATCCGGTGAGTCGTCCGTCTGACCGTGTTCATGCAGCCGGACTGGGGTCAGGTGCAGCGGAAGCTGGCCAGGGGCGAGGGACGGTGAAGATGCTGTACCAGGAGCATGTCGACGTAAGCGGTCAGGCGGGGCAAGCTGCGATGAGTTATGACCGATGCTACCGGTTTTACAGCGATCACGCGGTGGTCGATGCGCCTCGTCACGGGTCGGCCACAAGAAGGTGTGGCCTTGGAGGGTGGTGCGCTAACGTGATCGCCGGTCACGTCCCGCCGGTGTTACGCGCGTTCGAAGATGGCGGCGAGTCCCTGCCCGCCTCCGATGCACATGGTTTCGAGGAGGTAGCGGCCTTCGGTGCGCTGCA
>NZ_PJJK01000056.1:0-9532 GCF_002929785.1 Cryobacterium sp. Y62
CAAGCGAAATTCCCGCCTATCACGTCGGAAATCGCTGGATCATCCACAAGACCCAACTACGCCAACGACTCCAAGAGACCAGCAACCAGCGAGGATCTGATGAGTAAAATCCGACACGCCGGGTTTGCCAGCAAGTTTCTGTTTCTTGAGACCGATAGATTCATCGTATGACTACACAGCGATACCGCGGTGGCCGCTACAGCAAAGGTGAGCGGCTCCCGCTTCTAACACGCGTCGCGCCACCCGTGAGCGAGGCAGTGCGCCAGCGCGCTGAATCGCGCGGCATGAGCGTCAACGATTTCATCGCCTCGATTCTTGCCCGCGAGGTCGGCTTGTCCGAGTTCGCGCCAGAATCGCCCGTCCAACAGAAGCACGAGGAGCTGCCTATCTTAGACGTGGCTTAAACGAAAGAGCCCGCCGCTTCCGCGACGGGCCGACATAAGTTTCGTAGCTCAAACCCTCATGCTGCCAGGCCCGAGGTTCGAGCTAATCAAAATCACCAGCCCTCACGGGAGGTTCTTTTATGCCCCCAAGAGGTGAATCGAAGGAGATGACACCATAGTAACCGATGTATACCGTTTTGACGGTGTTTTCGTTGATGAAACTTCGTTGGGCGTGTCTTCAGCGTGGTTGACGGCGTGGGAAGTGACGCGTCGGTTGAGTCCGCGCGGCCAGGTGCGGGTGATGAAGCGTGATGTTTATGGGCGTCTGGACGAGAACAGCTACCCCCTGATCTTCCGCGTCGGCCCGACGGAACCCACGACGCCGTGGTTGGTGCGTTTGGCCGATGAGGCGGGCATGTTTCGTCTTTTGTGTTTTGACTTCGACGGCAAGGAAGCCGGCGTGGTCTCTCCGGACTTGATGGAGCGCGCTGTTGACGATTGTGATGCCCTCTCGGGGATTCTCGATCGCCTCAGGATCGCGCACGTCGTCTGTCAGTCCTCCGGTACGGGTGGACGTCACATCTGGGTTGCTGTGCAGGGGGGTGCGCCGGCTGTTGCGGTGGCTGCTCTTGCAGCTGCAGCGCATGCCAATTATGCGACTTTGGACCATGGGATGCTGTGTAACCCGCGGGAGGGTGGTGCCCGCCCGCCGTTGGCTCCGCACCGCGACGGTAGTAGCTCGATTATTCTCCGTGGTGCTGTGGCAGGGTTGTTGTCGCCGACGGTAACCAGTAGTGATCTTGATGCCCTGACTGGGGTTCTTGATCGGGCGAGACCGGCGGTGAGGCCGGCGGATACGACGCCGTCTGGCCCTCTTGATGCTCGCTACAGCGCGCACCGCCCTCTCAGCGCGTGGGGCCAGGGCCACATGGCCACCGTCAACGGCGGCAGCAACCCCAGTTGGACGGGGTTTATGTGCTTGCTCGCGGCCGCGTCGGCCGGGTGGACCCTGGCCGACGCTTCCCGGGAGGCACGGACGGCGCCGGGGATGGAGCATTACCGGACCAAGAACATGAGTCGTGGCACCCGCAAGCCGCGCAGCCTGGTGGAGGCGACGGCGCGTCTGGAACGGCAGTGGGCTAAAGCCCAGCAGTACTCGGCCCTGCAGGCGCCACTTCGCACCTCGCGTGCCCCGGCCGATCTGACGGAGCTGGGCGTCATCGTCGACAGTGTCGAGGACCTTCTGACTCGGTTCCGGGTCTCCCCTGGACGCTGGGGCCAGTCCGAAGCGGCGGTGTCGCGGCGCACGATCCTGTCCGCCGTGGCCTACCTGAGCTTGCAGACCGGGAAACGCACGGTCGCGGCATCGATTCGAGATCTGGCCCTGATGGTGGGACTAAGCCGCGACACCGCCCGACGGGCCCTCACCGCCCTCGCCAGTGACGGTTTCCTTATCCGGGCGTCACCGAGCGACAGCGGCAACGCCGCCGAATGGCGCTTATCCGGCGGCGTTTCCACAGCGTCTCGTACGGTTGCGTCACAACCATTAGATAACCCCCGCCCCCCCTCCGAACTTTTCAACCTGCGTAGCTCTTTGGTGGCCAGGTTGGAACGTCAGTTGACCGATGGCCGTCACGATCTCTTCACTCGTCCTGGGCTTGGACATCTCGCAGGCAAGGTCTATGCGCTCCTCGCTCAGCACTCTGCCCTGACCATTGATACGGCCGCTCGTTTACTTGGGGTTAGTTCGCGTCATACTGCTACGATTTTTAGTCGTCTGCGTCGTCACCGATTGATTGTGAGGCATGTGGAGGGGTGGGCGCGGGCGAAACGGGATGTGCGCGACGTGGCTGCTCGCGTCATCGGTGTCGCTGGACTGTTACTCGATCGGGCGAATCGGTATCGGGTCGAGCGTGAGGTGTGGGAGTGGTGGCAAGCGGAGGTGGCGACGATGAATGCTGCTCCGCGACGGCGGCCGAAACGGGTGGACGTGTCGAGCCGGCCGTTGTTTCGTGATGTGAATACGCCGGGTGAGCGGGTGTGGCCGCGGTATCCGCGTTCTAGTGATCACCGTGGTGATCATCGTGTTGCGCGGGAGCTGGTGGATTTGGGTGTGTTGAACCCGGAGAATCGGTGGCAGTACCTCGGCGACGCCGCCTAGCATCGAATCTGATCAGTGGTTGGCGCGAATCGATGGCAGCGCCGAGATGGTCACTGGTTTGATCGAGGTTGCAACAAGCTGAACGGAATAGTTCGCTCAATGCCCGACGAGACTCTAGCGTCGGATATTTGACGAATTCACAATCCACCCCATGAAGAAAGGATTGCGGCGACAAATATGTAAGGGTGGTAAGCATGCCTTCGCTTGAATCGATCCCCACGTCCCCAATTCACGTTCTCCGGCACATTCAGATTCCGCTTGTAGACGGCCACTCTCTTTCGGCCCGAATCTGGCTGCCGATGCGATCGAGCCCCACTCCCGTGCCTGCTGTCCTGGAGTACATCCCGTATCGTAAGAACGATATGACGGCTGCGCGAGATGACACGATTCATCCCGTTTTTGCACAGGCCGGCTACGCGTCGATTCGGGTTGACACGCGTGGTTCCGGCGATTCCACCGGTGTCATGGACGACGAGTATGCGGCTCGAGAACTCTCTGACGGACTCGAGGTGCTCACGTGGATTGCCAGTCAGGGATGGTGCGACGGAGCAGTGGGCATCATCGGGAAATCATGGGGCGGGTTCAACGGACTGCAACTTGCCGCACTCCGGCCACCCGAACTTCGTGCAGTCATTACCATCTGTTCAACCGATGATCGATACCGCGATGATGTGCACTTCAATGGTGGGGTTATCGTGGGTTCCGAGATGCTTTCGTGGGCATCGACGATGCTGGCCTACAACGCACGTCCACAAGACCCTGCAGTAGTGGGCGACGGCTGGCGCGAGAACTGGTTCGAACGTCTGAACAATTCGCCAATTTATTCAGAAATCTGGCTGGCGCATCAGAGGCGCGACGACTACTGGAAGCACGCATCTGTTTGCGAGGATTTCAGCAGCATTGAGGTTCCGGTTCTCGCGGTTGGTGGCCTCTACGACGAGTACCGAACGACACTTTTCACACTTTTGGAGAATTTGAACAGCCCCGTTCAATCTCTTCTTGGCCCGTGGGCGCACAACTACCCGCATCAGGGCGTTCCCGGCCCCGCAATCGACTTCCTGCCAGAGGCGGTGCGCTGGTGGGACAAATGGATGAAGGGCTCCGATAACGGCGTGGAGAACCAGCCAGCACTCCGCGCCTATATGCCCACAGGGATACACGTTGGTGAAGACCTCATCGAACGCCCAGGCCGCTGGATTGCTGAACAGTCATGGCCGAGCCCCGATGTCTCACGGACATCTTTTGCAGCGACCGAGGCGGTGCTTGCCGGAAGCCCAGAACTCTCAAGCACTTCGTTGATCGGAGGTGCTGCGGGCAGCTGGCTGCAGTTCGGCGAGGCTGCGGGACAAGCAAACGATCAACGTGAAGACGACGCGAAATCATTCACGGCATCGTGGTCGGTGGGCAGCGAGCCGATAGAATTCGTCGGTGAAGTCGACGTTTTACTCATGCTCGCGTCTAATCAGCCACACGGCCTAGTCGCGATTCGGCTGTGCGATGTCTTCCCTGACGGTTCATCACGACTTATTACAACCGGACTCTTCAACCTTGCTCACCGCACCAGCCACGAGCATCCGATCGCGCTGGAAAACGGGATCCCCGTTACTGTGACAGTGCCTCTTCTGGCCAGCGCCCACCGTTTCGAGCCCGGGCACAGCATCCGGGTTTCGGTTTCGGCAAGCTTCTGGCCATTCGCATGGCCCTCCCCCACAGAGACTTTGCTCACTCTCCAGCCTGAGCACCTTGTTTTGACCCTTCCCCTGCGCGAAAGCACGACCGACGAGTACAAGCAAGCAGAATTCTGCCCCCCGACGCCATCGCCGCGCAGCCCTATTCGGTCTGTCGCTGAGCCCATGACCCGAGCGGTCACTCGCGACTTGGTTGCCGGCATCCAGGACATTGTGATCACCAGTGAGGCGGACCAGGTCGATGAAACCGACGGGCTGCATTATCACACCTGGTCGCAAGATCGTTATGTGATCGCCGAGGGGCTGGCCGGCTCCGCGGTGGCTGAGTGCCGCAGAGTCGAGCGCTATCAGCGCACAGGCCTGCCTGGTGACACGGCGCCGCATGTCTTGACCACGATGCACGACGTCGACGTCGACGCCGTCGCCGTCGCGTCAGGCTGGGATGTCAAGATCGTCACGTTCAGTCGGATGTCTGGTGACGAAACAAACTTCTTCATTGAAAACCAGGTCACCGCATTCGAGGGCGAAAAAGAGGTGTTCTCGCGCGATTGGTCGGCAACGATCCCACGCGACTTCAACTGATCATCGCCGCGAAACTTCGCCCCGCTCACAACGCAAGGAATTTATTGTGCTCAGGATGACCCGACGGCAAGCGCTGTCACTGATCGCCGCCGGAACCACCACGGCCGCACTCGCAGGCTGCAGTGGGCCGGCAAGATCAACAGGCAACACCATCACGGTGGGATCAAAGGGATTTACGGAGTCGTGGATTATGGGTGAACTCTATGCCCAGCTGCTCAGAGCCCGTGGATACTCCGTCGCCCTCAAGACAAACGTCGGTTCAACAAACATCATCAACACGGCGCTCACGTCTGGCCGGGTTGACCTCTACCCGGAGTACACCGGGGTCATTGTCGTTGTCCTCGCGGGTATCGATGAGCCGATGGGAAGCGCTGCGGAAACCTATCAGAAGGCTATGAAGTACGAGGCCGGCAAGGGGATTGCTCTGCTCGAACCGACACCGTTTGAAAACAAGAACGCGATCGCAGTGACCGGGGACTTTGCTGCCGAGCACGATCTTCAGACCATCTCCGATCTGCAAAGCATCGGCGACTTCTTCTACTCCACCTACCCGGACAACGTCACTGGCGGCCAGGGATATGAGGGAATTGTGAAGACGTATGACCTTCCCAATATGAAGCTCAAAACGCTGAGTATCGGTTTAAACTACGGCGCGATCGAGCGTGGTGAAATTCAGGCGGCAGATGTTTTTACTACCGATCCACAACTGCTCCGCTCTGATCTGGTCGTTCTCGAAGACGATAAGAAACTCTTCGGGTTCCAGAACGTGTCGCCTGCGATTCGCCAGGACACGCTTGACCGGGTTGGAGATGACGTGCCGAAGGCGCTCAATGAACTGAGCGCACTCTTGACGCTCGATGTCATGCAGGCAATGAACGAGGCATCCGCCATCAACCGTCTTGACCCCGCTCAAGTGGCGAAAAAGTTCCTCGTTGTGAACAACCTCATCTGATCGTCCGCCTCAAAATGAAAAGGGACCAATGATGCCAGCTATCGATTTAGAGCAATCCTCGTCGATTGTTTTCGATGCCGCGACCAAGATCTACGCCGGACAGCCGCGCCCGGCGGTCGACAACTTATCACTCACGATCGAGGCGGGAGAGCTCTGCTGCATCGTTGGGCCTTCCGGAGGCGGAAAGACCACCACCCTCCTCCTCGTCAACCGCTTGGTGGAGCTGACCTCTGGCGACATCCGCATCGGCGGGCACAGCATCCACACCATTAACCCCATCGCCCTTCGCCGAAGCATCGGCTACGTCATCCAGCAAACCGGACTCTTCCCGCATTTGACCATCGCCGAGAACGTTGCACTCATTCCACAGATCATCAATTGGGACAAGACTCGAATCCGAAAGCGAACCAACGAGCTGTTGGAATTGGTCGGGTTGACTCCGGTCGAGAGTTTCGCAAAGCGATACCCGCACGAGCTCTCCGGCGGACAACAACAACGAGTCGGAATCGCACGCGCGCTGGCAGCCAACCCACCGGTCATGCTGATGGACGAGCCGTTCGGAGCCCTCGACCCGATCACCCGCGCGAACATCCAGGACGAATTCCTGTCGCTCAAAGATGAGATTGGTAAAACCACCATTTTCATCACTCACGATCTTGATGAGGCCATCAAGATGGGAGACAAGATAGCGATCCTTCAGGAGGGCGGTGTCCTGGCACAGTACGACACTCCTGAAATGATCCTGGCGCATCCCGCGAACGACTTCGTGGAACGCTTCGTCGGTGCCGACAGAGGCCTTAAACTGCTTACTCTGCTCACACTCAAGCGGGTTTTGAGCCAGGCGACCGATCTCCCTGCACCGATGAGGGTGTCCGATCTCACGTCATCGAATCTCCCGCGCATCTCTGAAACGGCGACCGCGCAGTCCGCCCTCTCGCTGGCTCTCGCTTCGCGGACGTCTTCGATCATCGTGACACGGGAGCATAGCAGGGAGGCGGTGGAGCTTTCGGTCCAACGACTTCTTGAACTCGGTGTGGCAACCGACGCAATGGCTGGGAAGAGTAGGTCAGGCGGCAGCCCCCTGGAGACGGGCGTTTGAACAGCACAACAGCGGCGGTTGAGCCGGTCATCCCCGACTACGGCCAGGCCAGCGACTGTGTCGTGAACAACGGCGCATTTTGCGTCGATTGGTTCATACAGCAATGGCCGACGGTCTTTTGGCCAGCGCTCATCGAACACGTTAACCTCACTCTCGTCGCCATAGTCGTCGGCTTTGTGATCGCGTTTATCGCCGCACTAGTCGCGCACCGATTCTCCGTCGTTGCCGCCCCCTTGAACGGGGTGAGCGCCATGCTATACACGATTCCGCCGCTGGCGCTATTCCAGCTGCTGGTACCGGCCACCGGACTCACCGTCCTGACCGCCGAAATCGCCCTCGTCGCTTACACGCTGCTCATTCTCTTCAGCAACACACTCAACGGACTTAATGGCGTTTCAGCGGAGGTGAAGAACGCCGCAGTTGGGATGGGTCTCACCCGGTCACAGATCTTGAGAAGAATTGAACTCCCGATGGCTGTTCCCTCCATCATCGGAGGGCTTCGGATAGCCAGTGTGCTGACCGTGAGCACGGCCACTATCGCCGCATTCGTCGTCGATGCCGGACTTGGATCACCAATTCTCAAAGCGGTCCAGTCACCGTTCAATACCCAGTTCGTCGCGGCCGGTGCACTTGCCGTACTGCTCGCATTCACCGTGGACGGCCTTCTGGTGCTCCTCGGTAAGACGCTTGCCCCGTGGGCTTCACGAAGGAGGACCGCATGACTGACTATTTGGGATTCATCGGATTCTCCATCGACAACTTCGCACTCCTACTCGACAAAACCGTGGAACATCTCGCTATCAGTGGCACTGCTTTACTGATCGCAATCATCGTCGGCATGCCGCTCGGTCTGTGGCTGGGCCACCTCCACAAGGGAGAGTTCATAGCAGTAAGCATTTCAAATATCGGGCGCGCACTACCAAGCCTCGCTCTGATCGCCATCCTGATCGGCGTTGTGGGCATCGGCTTCAACAACGTGGTTATTGCCCTTGTTTTTCTGGCAGCTCCACCGATATTAACGACGACGTTCCTCGGTATCAATGGGGTTGACCGAAGCCTCACTCAAGCTTCACGCGGTATGGGCCTCCGTGGCTGGCAAACTCTCACCAGGGTAGAAATGCCGTTGGCACTGCCCTCAATTTTCACCGGTTTGCGCACCTCGGCAGTACTCGTGGTCAGCAGCGCTACTCTGGCCACGATCGCTGGCGGCGGCGGGCTGGGCGATGTCATTCTCAACCAGGTTGCATACGGCATGAGTGGAGTGATTGCCGGCGCACTGTGGGTGGCCGTGCTCGCTTTGGCAACCGACGGGCTTTTTCTTCTCCTGCATCGTCTTGTGACACCGGCGGGGATCCGCGCGAGCACGAAGAAGGCCGGTGGCGAGCGAGCCAGCACCACGGGGGCAAACGCCAGCAGACTGGAAGAGACAGCTGCGCTCAACACGCACTAGGGGGACTGCCCCGAGTTCAGTTGACTCAGAGGGTTAGTGGTTTCAGGTGGCCGTGAGGGCCAGGTTTATTGTCTCAAACTCGATCGGGGTGAGTTTGTCAAGGCGGCGTTGCCGACGCTTTCGGTGGTAGGTCCGCTCGATCCACACGACCATCGACAGGCGGAGTTCGTCCCGGGGGGCCCAGCGTTGCCGGTCGAGGACGTTCTTCTGCAGCAACGCGAAGAACGACTCCATCGCGGCGTTGTCGCCACACGCGCCGACCCGGCCCATCGATCCAGTGATGCCGTTGTTCTTTAGCACCCGGACGAAGGCGTTAGACCGGAATTGCGACCCGCGGTCGGAGTGTAGGATCGTCCCCTCGATGGTCCGCTGCCCGATCGCGTTGCGGACGGCGGCGACGGCCAGCGACGCTTTCATTCGTGAGTCGATGGAGTAGCCGACGATCTTGTTCGAGTAGACGTCCTTGATAGCGCAGAGGTAGATCTTGCCCTCGTCAGTGCGGTGCTCGGTGATGTCCGTCAGCCAGAGCTCGTTCGGGCGCGTCGCGGTGAACTTCCGTTCGACGAGGTCATCGTGGACCGGCGGCCCGGCCTTCCGCGTCAGGCCGCGTTTCTTCGCGAACACACTCCAGAGCCGCTGCTGGGAACACAGCCGCCAAACCCGGTTCTCGCCCACAGTCAGGCCGGCCTGGTTGAGTTCGTCGGCGATGAACCGGTAACCGAACGCGGGGTCGTCGTGGTGGGCGTCCCACGCTGCGTTGGTGAGGTGGGCGTCATCCCAGTCGCGCTGGGAGACGGGGTTGCGCTTCCATTGGTAAAACGCTTGCTTGGAGAAGTGCAATACCCGGCAGGTCACCGTGACAGGGATCCTGTCGACGGCCAGTTCACGGACCAGCGGGTACATCATTGTGGGTTGACGTCACGGGAAAGATAGGCGACGGCCGGCGCATGACCTCGGCTTCTTGCTCGAGCAGCCGGATACGTTTCTTCGCATCCCGCAGTTCTGCGGACTCCTTCTCGGTCACACCCGGCTTAACGCCGTCCTCGACGTCGGCTTTCTTCAGCCAGTTCGCTAGGCAGGACTCGGAGATGCCGAAGTCTTTCGCGATCTGGTTCAGCGGAGCTTCGTGCTTGCGGGCGACCGCGACGACATCGCGCCGGAACTCGGGTGGGTAGGGCTTGGGCATGATGACATCTTTCCAGTGAAGACGAATCTCC
>NZ_PJJK01000057.1:0-10509 GCF_002929785.1 Cryobacterium sp. Y62
GGAGGGCAGCCTGGCTGGAGTCTGGCTGGAGGGATTTTGGCTAGGCAATAGGCCGGTACTCAACATGCTGGGTTACCGGTAGAACTCCAACTATTGCAAAAACTGCTGAATAGTTTGGAGTGGAGAACATTTTTTGTTCATCTAACTTGAAGCATTCTCTGCTTATGGTCTGGTCATGGGACGTGCCGTGGCGGCGTCCGACCTCGTTGCCGGACGTGAATGTGGTGAAGGGACCCTGACCTTCAGGGAACGCGCAAAGCTGAGCGCGGCTTTCGGGCTGTCTTCCTCAGCTTGAGCCGATGCTGTACTCGATCGACGTGCCTGTTCCAGGGTCTCACGTGCGTAGTTGCCGTACTCGGATGCGGGTGCTGCTCCCTGGGCGATGGCCTTGGCTGTCGGCGGAGGATAAGGCGCACTCGGGTGCCCATGGACCAAATATCCATAACCGACGCTATTTCATGGATACATTGTGCGTTGTTTTGACCTGAGTCTCCCCTTAGCGTTGATTCGGAACCAATTCTCCTTAGTCAGTGCGGACGGTAAAGGAATTGCAGCATGGTCAGGACAGCAATAATTTCAAACGATCTGGCCGGAGATTTGTCTGCGTTGGTGAAAAAGGGGATGGTCCTCACCGACGACCAGTCCTTTGCGACGTACAGCCACGACGACGCTGAATGGGCGCCGTTCGAGACACCTCTCGCAGTAGTGCTGGCGAGCACCACATCAGAAGTGGCCAACGTCGTCCGTTATGCCAATGAACGCGGCATCCGCGTAGTTCCCCGAGGTGCGGGAACCGGGCTCTCTGGTGGTGCGAATAGTGTCGCCGCTTGCATCATCCTCTCGCTGGAGCTCATGAATGATGTCATTGAGATCAACGCCGATGAGCGCTTTGCCGTTGCACAGGCCGGCGTCATCAACGATGCCCTCCGGGAGGAAGCAGCCGCTGTCGGACTCTGGTACCCGCCGGACCCGGCAAGCTCAGGCATCTCAACGATCGGCGGCAACGCAGCCACCAACGCGGGCGGCATTTGCTGCGTAAAATACGGCGTTACGGGCGACTACGTACTTGGCATGACCGTAGTCCTCGCCGACGGGGAGATCGTCCACCTCGGCCACCGCACCGCAAAGGGCGTCACAGGCTACGACCTGACCGGCCTGATGGTCGGCTCGGAAGGGACGCTGGGCATCATCACTGAGGTGATTGTCAAGCTCCTGCCACTGGCAGGGCGTGAAGAACAGGGCATTGTCGGATACTTCCCGTCCTTGACAGCCGCGGGCGTCGCTGTAGCAGCTATCTCGTCTGAAGGGATCGTTCCTGCCGCCCTTGAACTCATCGACCGCACCTGCCTGCGGGCGGTAGACGAGTGGCTGAATCTCGGTCTTCCGGCGAACGTTGACGTTCTCCTGCTCGCCAAGATCGATGAAGGAGGAACGGCTGGCCGCGAGCTGGCCGACCGGGTCGCGGCAGTCTTCAGAGATTCAGGTGGATCAAACGTTGAGCAAGCTGTCGACCCCGCAGACGTTGGTCGGCTGTTTCTGGCCCGGCGCATGGCCTATCCTGCGCTCGAACGCCTTGGCCCGGTTCTGACGGAGGACGTTTGCGTACCGCGCTCAGCTGTTCCTGAGATGCTCTCGCGGATCCAGGCGTCGGCCGCGAGGCACAATGTTGTCATTGCCAATATTGCTCACGCCGGCGATGGAAACCTGCACCCACTCATTATTGCCCAAGTGGGCGACTTGCCAGCGCAGGCCCGGGCGAAGGCCGCCTTCGACCAGATCGTCGATGATTGCCGTGCCCTGGGCGGTACCGTCACCGGGGAACACGGCGTGGGTCTGCTCAAGCTGCCCGGCGCACGTGACGAACTGGAACCACGAGTCATCAGCATGCACCAGTCGGTCAAGGACGCGCTTGACCCCCATGGAACGCTCAACCCGGGCAAGGCATTTCCACACCTAATTACGTCATAGGCGATGGTAACAATACTGGATTTCCCAGCATTGTTGGAGAACCCTGCGGCCTTGCGAATGGTGCCAATGCGCCGCCTCCTGCTTATTCAACTCAACGAGGAGTCCCATGAAGACGATCAAAGAGCAACATTCAGCGGATCCGGCGATGCGCAAACGCGTGTTGCGCAAGGTAGCACTGCGACTGTCCCCCTTTCTCGGCTTGCTGTATTTCATAAACTACCTGGACCGGACCAATCTCGCCTTTGCTTCGCCCCACGGCATGAACGCAGCACTGGGTCTGACGGCCACTACCTTTGGCCTGGCCTCCGGGCTGTTCTTCATCGGCTATCTCATCCTTGAAGTTCCCAGCAACCTGGCTCTCCACAGGTTTGGCGCCCGTCGCTGGATAGCCCGGATTATGGTCAGCTGGGGAATCATCGCCACCATGACGGCTTTCGTCCCGAACGCAGAGACCCTGTATATCTTGCGTTTTCTGCTTGGTATCGCCGAGGCCGGATTTTTCCCAGGCATCATCTTTTACCTCACCTTCTGGTTCCCCAAGCGTGAGCGGGCCAAAGCCTTAGCCCTGTTCATTCTTGCCGTGCCGCTGTCCGCCGCGGTTGGCTCGCCGATGTCGTCCTGGCTTATTACTGCCGGCAACCAGATCATGTTTGGTTTGGACGGCTGGCGGTTCATGTTCCTCATCGAAGGCCTGCCTGCTGTCGTTCTGGGCGTGGTCTGCTGGTTCTACCTGACGGAGCGGCCGGCCGACGCCAAGTGGCTCACCGATGACGAGCGGGCCTGGCTACAACATGAGATGGACACTGATTCCACACACACCGCGGCTCGACCCCATGTATCAATCAAGCAGGCCCTGACCCAAGGACGTATCTGGGCGCTGGCCTTCGTCTATTTCGGCATCGTCTATGGCCTGTATGCCATTAGCTTCTTCCTGCCAACGATTGTCGCGGGGTTCAAAAAGGAGTTCAACACCGACTTTTCGGTGATGCAACAGGGCCTTATCGTCTCAATTCCGTTCGTGTTCGGCTGTTTCTCCATGTATTTCTGGGCCAGACACGGAGACAAGACGGGCGAACGAATCTGGCATGTTGCCGTCCCGACCATCATCGGCGGCATTGCGATCCCAATCGCGCTCTACCTCGATTCACCGTTTGCGGCCATGGCCGCAATCACCGTGTGCACCATGGGTATCTGCGCAGCCCTGCCTACCTTCTGGCCGCTGCCATCCCTGTACCTTTCCGGGGCGGCCGCAGCGGCTGGCATTGCACTCATCAACTCCGTTGGCAACCTGTCCGGCTTCATCGGCCCGTACATCACTGGCAGGCTGGCGGAGCTAACAGGTTCCCAGCAGGCGGGCATGTGGGTTGTCGGCGCCGTCATGGTCCTGGCCGGCGTGGTCGTCATCGCAATGAAATCCACGCTGAAGCAGGACGGCACCGACGCGTTGGAGCAGACCCAAGTCGAGCAGAAACACATCGTGCAATACTAAAATGTGCTTCCAATCGATGCGAACGATGCTTCCGCTGGGCTGAGGAGATCGAGCCAGCCGCCGAGCTTAGGGGACTGGCTCGACTTCCTGGCCGGTGACGGACAGCTATCCGAGGTAGAGAGCTACCGGAAGCGGCTGGTGGACGAATCCCCGGCGTCCATGCAAGAAGAGATTGAGCGCCAAACCGGGAAAGTATTGGCGGTCATGAAGCGGCTCTCGGAGCGCCGGCAGCACTCCGATGAACTCACCGTCCTCAATGACCTCGCCCGTAGGCTTGCCTCCCTACGCGAACCACGTGACGTGCTGCAGGAGGTCGCCTCGCAAGCCCGGCGCCTCCTCGCCACCGACGTTGCATACCTCATGCTTCGTCATGAACCGGACAATCTGCGAATCGAAGTCTCCGACGGCTCATTGGGCTCTGTGCTGGGCGGCATTGAAATCGGTCCCGGCCAAGGACTGGGCGGCGAAGTTTTGCGCGCAGGGAAGCCGCTGTGGACGGAGGATTACCTCAAGGACAGCGTGATCGACCACGTTCGATATGTAGACGATGCCGCATGCAGTGAACATCTCGGTGGCATTCTCGGCGTGCCCCTGATTGTCGGCAACGAGACCCTCGGCGTTTTGCTAGCCGCCAACCGTAGCCCCCGTAAATTCACGGAACGTGAGATCGAGCTCCTGGCTGCCCTCGCCGCACATGCATCTGTGGCAATCCGCAACGCCACACTTTTCGAGCAGCAACAGCGCTCCGCCGAAGCCCTGCGCGGCGCCATCGCGGCCCTGAAGAAAACAAATGATACGCGCCAGCGCGCATTCGAGCTGAGGGAGCGACTCACCGGGATCGTAATCAGCGGCGGCCGGCTCACGAACATACTCCACGAGCTTGAACAGGCCGTCGGGGTGCCAGTGAGGTTCGAAAATGCCGAGAATCCCGAGTTTTCTTCTCTCTTCGCCAATTCAACGTCCGCCGTTCCGCTCAGAGCCAGCTCAAAAGCGACCCCACGGGTCGCAGTCCCTGTCCTGCTGTCGACCGGATATGGCGGTTGCCTTGTTGCTGAAAGCCAAGGACCGCTCGACGAAGAGTCCGTTCGGCTGATCTCAATCGGCTCTACGGCCGTCGCCATCATGGTTGCCTCCGAACGTTCGCTTGCCGAAGTCGAGCTTCGCACACGCAGCGAGTTCATCAACACATTGCTCTGGAGCCAGGCGGATGAAGAAAGTGTGGCCCGACACGGGGCATCCGTGGGCATCGATATCGACAAAGTGTCAGCGGTTGTTGTCGTGTCTGCCGACCCCGGAACCGGTGACGCGGAGAAGGCACGCCGCCTGGCCTTCAGTCTGGCGCAGGAATTCCACGGCTGGTCCGGACAGCATGCCGAGCACATCGTTGTGCTCTTGCCGGGGACACCCGTGGAGGCGGTGAAGCAGTGCATACAACGCCTCGCCGACGGGAACTATCCCGGGACGATAGGCATTGCGCCGAGCATAAGTGGCGTTCGTGCTGTACGGTCAGCCCACGAGGCAGCGCAGCAAACCACGACAATGCTCAACGCACTTGGACGTTCCCACGACATCGCAGAGGTATCCGAGCTCGGCATCTATCGCTCGGTGTTCAGCCAGGCGGGTCGCAACCAGCTCGCTGTCTTCGTTAGACAGACAGTTGGTCCGCTGCTCAGCCACGACCACGACCACGAGCGAAACCTTGCTGCGACGCTGTCGACTTATCTGGAACTGTCGCAACACCATGCCCGCACGTGTGCCGCATTGCATATCCACGCGAACACGCTCTACCAACGGCTCGGACGAATCACCGCTCTCATCGGGCCCGGGTGGAAGGAACCAGCCCTCAGCCTCGACGTTCAGCTGGCGTTGCGTTTGAACGGTTTGATGAATTCCATAACGCAGGTAGCCCCTGAAAGCAGGCATAAGGCGGAAGGAGATGGAAACGCCGATGGGGCTTCCCAGTCAAGGGCAGACGCCTGAAGAGCATTCTTGCCGCAGCGAACGTCCAGGAATGGCCTGTGACCGGGCCGGCCGGCTCCTGGAATGTCACTCGCTGTACAGCAGGAGCGCTTCGCCTTGGCCTTGCCGAACGCACGAGTCATGCCTTGGGAGCCCCCAAGCCAGGGATCAAGCCCGGTTTGATTTCGGGCTTGCCAGCCGGGCATCGTCTGCGGCAATACTAATGATCGCAGATCATGGCCAGCTTCCACCGCTTGAAATCGCCTATCTCTACCGAGACCACCGTCCAAGCAATACTCATCGGCCACAGCGGAGCCACCGCGGTCTGGTCCGAAGACATGGGCTCACCCGCGCCGTCCGGCGACGCAGACTAATCCCCGACATGCTGTCAGCACGGTAAATACCTCTTAGGACAACTCGCGCCAAATAACATCGCCCTGAACCACCCGTTACGTGTTCTTCACACCGCGGCCTTCTGCTGTTGAACATCTGGGAGGAATGAACGTATCAGTGGGGCTGACCGAATCTAACTGCCTGGCCAGCCCGTCTTCGTTGGATATCCAGTGAGCAGCTATGGGCTATTCGGCGCTGCTGTAATAGGTAATCGTCAGCTCTGCCAGGAGTACGAACCGCGAACCGCTCGAGGCAGCAACTTCGAATTGTTCAGAACCCAGAGCGCCCTCGGACGAGATGATCGTTTCGCCAATTGGAAGACTCTGACGTGGGATCAGGGAACCGAGCTGGCCCAGCACCGGCAGATCACGCTGGCCACCACGATAGCGATCTACTTCTGTGATCCACATTCGCCGTGGCAGCGGGGCACCAACGAAAACGCCAACGGGCTGCTGCGCCAATATTTCCCTAAAGGCACCGACTTATCCATCCATTCGCCCGAGCGGCTACTCGAAGTCGCTACCGAACTCAACAATCGACCCCGCAAAACGCTCGGCGGCATCACACTCGCTCAAGCCATGCAACGACTATTGTCAGAGCCAGAAAAGCCCATCGTTGCGACGACCGGTTGAATCCGCCAACCCCCTACGGGACTGATTCACACTATCGCGAAGAATCAAGCGCCACAGCCGTCGCGCCGCAGTAGTGCTTGATCGATAGTCTGGCTCTATGCCCATCCAGACCGTCGGCGCCACGCGCTCCCCCGCCGTCGCAGTGGGGACCGTACTCCTGGGATTACTCGTACTCTGGATGGCGCAGCCGGTCCTTCCCAGTTGGGCTTGCGCGGCCAGTCTTCCGGCGGTGTGCCCGCCACAGTTGTTGCCCGTCCGTGCGTCGCTGATCAGCGCAGGCATCCTGTTCGCGCTGCTGGCGACCGTATTGGTTGGGCTGCTGCTCCGGCCCAGATCAAACCGGTGGCTGGGCGGACAGTCGCGACGGACAGTGTTTGCCGTTCCGATCATCCTGGTCTTGACCGTCGTTGCGCACTTCGTGATACCGCAGTCCTGATTCCAGACTGCTCGGCCAGACCGCAACACCTCGCGCCCGCAAACCGAACCCTTACCGAGCGCTCAAGCGATCTCTAACCTGTCGCCGAACGCGGCTTGAGAGGAAGGGCGGCTTGCAAGACTTCAGAGGGAGGGCCCACGTGGGTGTCCCCTAGAATCGGCGGTATGGCACTCCTGTATCAGGCCGAGCTGCGGCCGTCGAAGATCGAGCTAATCAAGGGATGGGCGCCGACCCAGCCGTGGTTTGAAGGCAGCGCCAGCGCGACCTTCACGAGCGTTGGCTCGTTCCGCTTCGACGATCCCAATGGCGAGGTGGGCATCGAAACAATACTCGTCAGGGCAGGAGACGGCCCAGTACTACAAGTACCTCTGACCTACCGCGGTGTGCCGCTCGTAGGCGGCGAGGCCTGGATTATCGGCACCATGCAGCATTCAGTTCTGGGCCAACGGTGGGTGTACGACGCTACGGGAGACCCCGCATATCTGGCGGCGGTTGCGACGGCTGCTCTCACGGGTGGCCGCCAAGCAGAGCAGTACATCGAAATTGATGGCGTGCGAGTTCTCCGCGAGTCGACGGCCGTCGTCACCGGCAGCGGGAAGAACGACGCGCCCGTCCCTCCGCTATCTTCGGCCGGCACAGTGTCCACTCGGCACGACCGCGGCGCGACCGTCGTTGAAGCAGGCGCCCTGAGACTCGTCGTGGCCCGGTTACTCGCCCCGCGACCTCCCCAGAGAAACCGCTCGGGTTGGCTCGCCAGGTTCGACGACACTGCGACACCGGAGGTCCTCACCGGCACGTGGACAAACCAGCCTTGCCCACAAACACTCGTTCAGGTTCAGGTTCAGGTTCAGGCTCGCTGAGCGATCCGGGACCCCCTGAGAGCACTGCGGAAGCGCGTTGGCCCCCCTAGTGAGCGCTGAGGAGTTGTACCGTAAGCCGAACCCTCTACGGGACTTTCCCCCTCCGCCGAGGTTGCGAGATGAACAAACGGTCTTGGCGACCGGAGCCGGCCAACTGGTCGGCGAAGTAAGATACGCCGCGGCGGTAGCCAAGGCACCGCCGCCCAATCCGCCAATTCAGGCAAGCGACCCAACCGCCACCAGCTTGTCAGCGCCGCCGATATTGACGATTTCACAAGTTGTTTTGACGGAGCACGTTGGAGCCACGATATACAACGCGGCGCGATGCCCCCGAATCCAGATCGTTGGTGAAAACACCTTGGTGGATATCCCAGGTCGGATCGCACGAGGGGTCTATGGAATTTCGGCCGCGAGTATTCTGCGTGGCGAAACACTGGCTGCGGCCGCCAGCACTCCGCTCAGGGCGATCACCACTGCGCTGACGAACACAGTCTCGAGGTTGGTCGCACTTCCGATGGCGCCGCCGACCAGGGCGCCCAGCGGCACGGTACCCATTCCGATGAGGCGGTAGCTGGAATTGACCCGACCCAACAATTCCGGCGGGATCAGCCTTTGCCGCATGGACACGAGCGCCACATTGGTTGCTCCCAGGCAGATGGCCAGGAGTACGAAGGTGGGGGCCACTGCTTGGACGTAGGGGACTATCCAGGGCACGAGCAGCAGGAGCGAGATGGCGGAAGGCCCACCGAGGATCAGCATGGTCTCACCCAGTCGCAGCACCAAGAACTCTGCCAGAAACGCTCCCATTACTGACCCCACTGCCAGCGTGACGAGCAGGACGCCATATTCGGGGGGCGTGAGTCCAATTTCCGACCCGGGCCCGGATGCCCAGAGCACGAAGATGGAGAAATAGGCCGTGAAGGCGAGATTGAGGGTGCCGGACAGCACGGCGACGCTGCGAAGCAGGCGGTGGTGCACTAGGAAGGAGATCCCTTGGGCGATGTCAGCACGAACTGTGGTTTTTTCCGGGCGATCGGCTCTGAACGAGCCTCGGAGCCTGATCAGGACGAGAGCGGACAGGGTGAACAGGAAACCGGCGATGCCGAAAACACAAAACGCGCCGAATCCAATCAGTACGCCGGCCAACGGTGCAGCCAGGAAACTATTGGCGGCATTCTGCACTGCCATGAGCCGACTGTTCGCACTTGTGAGTTGCGCGCGCGTCACGACGAGTGGGATCAAGGACTGCGAGGAGACGTCCGAAAATACCTCGCTGATTCCTGCCAGGAATACGACGACATAGAGCAGCGGAAGCGGAGCCAATCCGGCAAAGGCCGCTACTGCCGCGCTGAGGAGCAGTGCTGCACGCGTCCAGGCGAGAGCGATGATGATCTTCTTCCGGTCTCGTCGATCCGCCAGCGCTCCAGCGTGTAACGCAAAGATAAGCCACGGAAGGGAAGCCATGGCCGTGACTAGGGATACCAGCAACGGTGAACGGGTCAGGCTCGCCGCGAGCAGTGGCGCCCCGGTCAGTAGGAGGCCGTCCGCAAGGTTGCCAATTCCCGTTGCAGTCAGGAGTGTCGCGAACTTCCCGCCGAGCGGTGGACGCTTCATGTAAACTCATTTCAAATAAGTTATGCAAACTTTCTCTGCAAAGGTACTCTGCAATATGACTGATCGCAAACATGATGCGCCCGCCCTCGATGCCTCCGCGCTGAAAGCACTCGGGCACCCCCTGCGCCTACGTCTCTACTGGGCGCTCGTCAACGATGGTCCGGCCACCGCGACAATGCTCGCCAAATCCACAGGAGAGTCCACCGGTGATACGAGTTACCACCTCCGCGCTTTGGCGAAGCATCATCTCCTCGAAGACGCGCCCGACCTCGGCACAGGAAGGGAACGATGGTGGCGGGCAAACCCCGAAGGTTTCTCCGTCAACAGGAGTCTGCACAGCGACGATCCCGAAGCAGCGGCTGCCGTCGCCCTACTCTTGAACCGAACCGCTCGCGAACGCGTCGTCCACCTGACGGACTGGGCTTCTGCCCTGGATCGCGAATCTCGAGCCTGGGTCGACGCCAGTATCACCACGTCCGAATCTCTGAATCTGAGTGCCAGATCGCTCACTGACATGGTCTGTGAAATCAGGGACGTCATCGCTCGCTACCAGGCATCGCCTCCACAGCCGGATGCCGAGACCCGACACGTGCTGGTCTACTTTGATGCACTTCCGGCGCTCCATTCTGCCAACTAAGAGCGTGAGTGCGGTGTGCAGGGAGGCACTCGTCATTTTCCGTACTCGTCTGCAACGCGTCGGGCCGGTCCCGTAGGGGGGACGCTCCCCGGGATTCAAGTGTCAAGGGCCATGAGAGCAGGTGCGCCGACTCAGGGTGGCGTTTGACTTGCAACTGGGCGATCCTCATGCTGAAGTGATGCAAGGTTCCGTGATTGGTGAGCGCTATGTCGTGGTCGCGTTGTTCGAGCCGATCGCCGTTGGGACATTATTCAGCCGAAAGGATTGGCCGGCACACGTGACGCTGGCATCGAATTTCATCACTGATGTGTCTGTTGATGACGTGGTCCTCGCCGTGAGACGGGTCTGTGCCCAAATCGAGCCGATTGTCCTACAGTTCGACGGCGAAGCACTGTTTGGCCGCAATCACGATGTGCCAGTGCGGCTAGTGCGATCCGCAGGACGGAACTTGTCAAGGCGGATGAGACCAGTGGGAGTTTAGGCGGCTAGTTCGAGGCGGTCATTCTTGGTGGGTTTGTCGG
>NZ_PJJK01000058.1:0-10789 GCF_002929785.1 Cryobacterium sp. Y62
TCCTATTTTACCTGATCAGATGGGCATTCTCGGTTTAACGCGCCGTCAGAATCTCACGTCGACCGGTGGATTCAGGCTTAGATTCGGTGCCCGATTCTCGGGTTAGACCATGATCTTGTTGTGACAAATAGTAAATGTATGGCTGCGCGCAGAAGCTCACTCTGCATTTTTCCCGGTCAGCGTCTCCAGCTGCTGGAACGTCGCGGAGTGTGCAGATGAAACTCGGCTTCGCATCGCGAGATTTTTGCTGCCCTCATAACCTGTGGTGGCTTCGATGAAATCACAGGAGTGGTGAGCGCGTGAGTGATCGCACCCGGCCGACCCGGGGGCATGGCACCGGAATGCTATGGACGCAGCTCGCCACCACGACCGAGGGTGAGGATCTGCCCGATCATGGCCGATCCGTGTGGCCCCGCGAGGTAGCTGACGGCCGACGCGAGAGCGGCTGGAATTGCAGGATCGTCGTGTGCCTGAGCCGGGAGCGCAATCTCATTGACGATTATTCCATCAGGACCAAGATCGCGGGCCAGCGTCTTCATCAAAGCGATCAATCCGCCTTGCGCGGCGGCAGCAGCCGTGGCGTCGCGGCCTTGGGTCGCACTCCAGCCGGTCCCGACCAGCAGGATCCGAGTATCACCGGCGCGACGCAGCGCTGGGACAGCCGCGCGAATCACCGCGAACGGAACAAACATAGAGCTCCGCACAGCCTCGAACCACTCGGTCGGCGGGGTGTCGATAAATCGAGCGGATTTCGGTGACACTGCATCGCAAACCAGGATGTTGAGCGAACCTAACTCGACTTCCACTCGTTCTACCGACGCGAGAACTGTCCCGGGATCGACCGAAAGGATCGCGCCATCGATCAGATCACCGAGCACTGCGACGCGCACGCCGTCCGCCGTGAGCCGTGCCACTACGGCGCGGCTCTGCGCGCGATCGTTTAGTGCCACCAGAGCCGTTCTAGCCGATTCAACCGGTGCAATACTGCCCATCATTAGATTGTTGCTCCTGCGTTCGGTGACACGATTTGCCCGGCGAGGGACGGGCCGACCTCGAGGAGAAACTGCACGGCGGCGGCGATTTCATCCGGGCGCACGAGGCGCCCGGCGGGCAGTGTGGCCAAGAAACTCTCGGACCGCCACGGGGAGTCGGCGGCGAGCATGGGCGTATCCGCCGCCCCGGGCGCAACAGTGTTCACGGTCAACCCGCTGCCCTCGAGCTCAGTGGCAAGACTGCGGCTGAATCCGACAATGGCTCCCTTCGTCGCGGCGTAATGAGCATCACCCTGGCTGCCCCCCACGCCAAGGTCCGATGAAATGGTGACGATCGTGCCGGCACCCTGCGCGAGCATGAGCGGCATGATTGCGGCGCAGGCGTTGATGGTACCGCCGATATTGACGGCGAGCATACGGTTCCATCGTTCATCGGTGATCGACTCGATCGGCAGCTCTTCGTAAACGCCCGCGACGGTCACAAGTGCATCGATCGGGCCGAGTTCTGCCGCCGCGCGCTGCACGGCGGCGGCCACAGCCGCGGCATCCGTCACGTCGGCTTGCAGGCTCAGATCGGTGTCCGACGTAAGTAAGTCGAGGCCGGCGACGGTCCATCCGTCACGGTGCAACGACTGACAGACGGCTGCCCCCAGCCCACTGGCCGCGCCCGTCACGATGGCTACCCTGCTCACCTAGTCCTCGCCTTCGAAGGGTCGCGCTGACAAATGTTCGTGAACACCCAACCAGGCACCCTCCCGGCGTTCCATGATGATCGATTCGCGTTCTTTGAGGTCGCGCACTGAGCCGTTTAGGATGAGCGTCGTGTCGACGTCATGGCTGAAGATGGCGGTGCTGCCGATAACTTGGATACGTCGACTCTCTGACTTGCAGTTCTGTACCTGGAAGCCTGAGTTTCGTTCCCAATCCGCCCAGATCGCTTCGTACGCTGCCCGGCTTTCGAGGCGCTGCGGCACTGTATAGAAGAGGAACGTTGCATCCGCTGCAAAGCCGGAAAAGTATGCTTCCCGCTTGTGTCGAGCGAAATTGTCGATGATGGCATCAATGGCGATCAGTGCATCGATTTCCTCGTCACTCATGTGCGTGCCCGAGAGACCGCGACCTTAGCGGCGGTTGATGCATGGTCCGTCACTATGGGTTCGGGGTCGCCGGGCCGGCTGGGCACGATGCGCGCGCCGTTGGCGCCGAACACGAAGCGGGGTTCCGGAAAGAGCCACAACGCTCCGAGATAGAGCACCGCTGCCGCCACTACCGCGATGAGCACGCTGAGGTCGATGCCTCCACCGGCGTCGATGAACGGGCCGACAATCACCGGCGGATAGTTGGCAAAGAGCAGACCGATCGTGGCAGCGCCGACCCAGGCCACCATTGCGCGCCAGTTGACACCGGCGTGAAACCAGTACACGCCGCCAACCTCGCCCTTATTGAAAACCTGCAGGTTTCGGGCATCGAAGTGACCGCGCCGCACGAAATAGCCGATTGTCATGATGACGATCCACGGCGTCGTCGTCACGATGATGGCACCGACGAAAGCGTTGACGGCTTCCAGCAGATCGAAGAAGAGTCGCCCGGTGAGAATAAAGATGAACGCGACAACACCGATGGCGATCGTTGCCTGCACCCGACTGAATCGTGGAAACACTGACGAGAAGTCGAGGCCGGTACCGTACAGCGAGGTGGTACCGGTCGACAGGCCCCCGATGAAGGCGACGAGCATGAGCAGCACCGAGTACCAGATCGGGCTGGCCTGAATCAAGGCAAACACGTAGTCGCCTTGACCGGCGACGATCGTGGCCGTCGCAACTCCGAACAGGAACGGAATCAGGGTCAACAGTTGCCCGAGGAAGGTGGCGAGGAAGAGCTTGCGCGGCGGTGTGCTTCTGGGAATATACCGCGACCAGTCCCCGAGGAATGCGCCGAACGAAATGGGGTTGGCCATAACGATGAGCGCGGAGGCGACGAATGTCGGCCAGAATCCGCCGAGCGCAAAAGCCGATGGGCCGGGGTTGTACCCAGCATCGAATGTTCCCGAAAAGGCGACGATGGCCAGCAGAATGAGCGCCGTGTTCGCGATGACTGCGGTCTTGTTGACCAGGAGCATGAACTGAAATCCGTACACGACCACGATGATGACGATGATGCCGATCACGCCATACACGATCGTGCGCAGACCGATCGAGTCGGTGGCGTCGGCGAGCCGGGTGAGCGCGCCGACTAGGGCGTCCCCGCTGATCCAGACGGAGATCGAGTAGAACGCGATCGCGGTCAGCAGCGAGAGAAAGGATCCGACCACGCGACCGCGCACGCCGAAGAATGCTCCGGACGAGACGGCATTGTTGGTGCCGGTTTTCGGCCCGAACAGTCCCATTGGCATGAGAAAGAGTGCGCCGACCAGCACGCCGGCGACGGTAGCGAGCACCCCTTGCCAGAATGACAGACCCAAAACAATAGGAAAGGTACCCAGCAGAACGGTGGCGAAGGTATTGGCCCCGCCAAACTGGATGCGCAACAGATCGACCCAGGTAGAGGTACGATCGGTGTCGGGGATGATGTCGATCCCGTGTTGTTCGACCTCGGTGACTTTGGGCCGAGCGTTCAAGGTGACCGCTCCGGTGCCGGGGGCAACGTCGTTGTTGTTCATGGTTACTGCCTTCGGTTTCACTCGCGTATTGGGGCGGGCCTGAAAACAAGCTGAGGTCGAGACTAGCGTCGCACTTAACCAATGTGCAATAGTTTTTGACTATGAGGATAAAAAAGGTTGTTGATCTGTCGCTCGTCGTGAATGCCACCACCCAGACTTACCCTGGAGATCCCCAGCCGCGTTTTGAGGTGCACAGCACGATTGAACGCGACGGATTCAACCTCTTGAGCGTGAGCATGGGATCGCAGACCGGCACCCACGTCGACGCCCCGTACCACTTCGATGAGTCGGCCCCAAAAATTGATGAACTGCCGCTCGATCGGTTCGTCGGTCGCGCGGTGATTGTGAATGCGCGCGACCTCGGCCCGCGCGGCCGGATCACGTGGGAACATGTGACGCCGGTGGCCGACAAGCTCGAACCGGGGGTCATCGTGCTGCTGCACACCGGCTGGAGCGCGCACTACGGTACCGACCTCTACTTTGACAACCCGTTTCTCGATGCGGATGCTTGCCGCCGCATGATCGCCCTCGGGGTGCGCACCTTCGGTATCGACGCAATCAACATTGATGAGACGCCCGATGCAGATCACCCCGGGGAGGGGTTCCCGGTGCACCATATCATTGCCGATGTCACCGGCGTGATTGCTGAAAACCTCACCAATCTCGCCGCGATCGATTTTGATGACGCTCTCGTGTCGCTTCTGCCGATAGCCTTTGAGGCAGCTGATGGCGCACCGGTTCGTGCGGTTGCGCTGCAGCTCGAGGTCTAGGACTAAAAGTGGGTCGACAGGTTCCGATCGGGTTGCGCTTGCGCGCTGCCCGATTGCGCAATGGCATGACCTTGGAGGCCGTGGCCACGATTGCCGGCATTAGCCAAGGATTCGTTAGCAAGCTCGAGCGCGACCAGGTGTCGCCTTCCGTCGCCACGTTAGTGGCGATTTGCGATGCCGTCGGGTTGCGAGTGGGGGAGCTGTTCGAATCTCCCCCAGCGCAGATCGTTCGTGCCGGCCAGGGATCACCAATCAATTTCGGTGGTCGTGGGGCGTCCGAATTCTTGGTGACCCCGGGCACACAAAGCCAGCTTCAGGTCATTCAGTCCGTTATCGAGCCTGGCGGTTCGGCCGGGAATGACCTGTACGTGCTGGATTGTGACGTCGAATTCGTCTTCGTGGTGAGTGGATCGTTGACGCTGACGATTGGCGAGGAGAATTTTCTGCTCAACCCCCGCGATGCCATGACCTTTCGTGGTCGCGACCCGCATACTTGGCGGAACACCTCGAGCACCGAGGAATGCGCGGTGCTCTGGGTAATGACCCCCGCGCCATAGAACCGACGCTGTCCGGCCCATACGTTGTGCCGTCTGACGCACTGCAATCCGCGACAGACGTAAACCTCGCTCCGTCGTGCCGGACTTGACATTGCACGGTGCTAGCGCCCACCATAGCCACAAGGAAATATTACCAATAGTCATTTTTTCTTTCTTATTGGTCACTCAATGTCGAGATGAAGGATTTTCAATGCAGCCACACACCCCTCCCACGCGCGTGATCGCTTTGCTCACCGGACTAATCACATCCGGTCTTCTGCTGAGCGGATGCGCAGCTCCGAGCGACGATTCCGCGGTGGCCGCGGATGCCGCATCCGCCATTGACACGCTGAAAGCGGATGCGACCTTGGCCGCGGCTCTGCCGGCCGATCTGCGGAACGCCGGCATCGTGCATGTCGCATCGGGTGTTTCCTTTCCGCCGATGGAGTTCTTCGATGCTGACGGCACCACGGTGGTCGGCTTCGACGCGGACCTTGGCGCTGCCCTCGGTCAGGTCCTTGATGTGGACTTCAAGTTTGAAAACGTCAACTTCGACGGCATCGTCGGCGGGATCGCGGCCGGTCGCTACGACCTTTCCCTCACCGGAATCCTCGATACTCCCTCACGTCAGGCCGAGGTCGACTTCGTCGACTACCTTCAGTCCGGAGTATCGATTCTCGTCGCGAGCGGCAACGCCGTCGAGATCAACGGTCCGGAGGACCTCTGCGGCCACAGCGCCTCCGTGGAGAAGGGCGCGACTGGCGACTTAACGATTGATTCGTTACAGGCCGCATGTGCGGACGCGGGCAAAGCTGCGATTGAAAAGCTTCCCTTCCCCGATCAGGCCAGTGCCGTGCAGGCTGTTTCCAGCGGCCGGGCCGACGCATCCGTTGCTCTCGACGTGACCCTCGCCTACACGGTCCAGACCTCAAACGACGCTTTCGAACTCGCTGGCGACCCGTTCAATACGCTCCCCGTTGGCATCGTCGTTCCCAAGGACAATCCCGAGCTTCGTGATGCCGTGCAGGGCGCCCTGCTCAACGTGATTGAGTCCGGCGTGTACGACCAGATCCTGGCTAAGTGGGGACTGGAGAAGCAGGCGCTCACTGGCGCTCCGATCAACTCCGGCGTGGAGTAATGACGGTCCCGTCAACGTCGAACCGCACGACGGCGAACGAGCAGCCGGTAGACGGTGGACGGATCCGTCCGGTTCGGCATCCAGGCCAGTGGATCGGCGTTGCAGGAATCCTGGTTTCGGCCGCTCTGTTTGTGCAGTTCCTGGTGACGAATGAGAAGCTGCGCTTGGACCTCGTAGCGGGGTACTTGTTTGAGCGCTCGGTCATGCGCGGGCTGGTTCTCACCCTGGAGCTGACCGTCGTAGCGATGATTCTGGGCATCGTGCTCGGCACGGTCCTAGCCATCATGCGACTGTCGGGAAATCGAGTGCTCAGTTTCGTGGCGTCGGGCTATATCTGGTTCTTTCGCGGAACACCGATCCTGGTGCAATTATTGTTCTGGTTCTTCCTCGGGTCGATCCTGCCGGTGATCAATCTCGGGATCCCGTTCGGGCCGACTTTCGTCGAAATCCCGACCAATGTGCTCATCAGCCAGTTCACGGCCGCGATCCTGGGGTTGGGGCTCAATGAGGCCGCCTACATGGCAGAAATCATTCGGGCTGGCATAAAATCTGTTGATCCGGGTCAGAGCGAAGCTGCTGAGGCCGTGGGGATGAGTCGCATGCTGGCCTACCGCCGGATTATTCTGCCGCAGGCGTCGCGGGTCGTGCTCCCTCCAATCGCCAACAACACAATTTCCATGCTCAAACTGAGTTCACTGGTGATCGTTGTCGGCCTGCCCGAACTACTCACTGCGGTGCAGTTGATCTACTCCCGCAACTTTCAGCAGATTCCGCTTCTGATCGTCGCAAGTATCTGGTACTTGTTGCTGACCACGATCCTCACCATCATCCAGGTGCGCATCGAACGACGCCTCGACCGGTCTGTCACCGGGCCACGGCCCGTCATTCGCGCCGCCGAACGACAGGGGACACCCTCATGACTGAACCGTTGGTGCGTGCCGTCAACGTGCGCAAGAGCTTCGGAGACCTCGAGGTACTGCGCGGTATAAACCTGGAAATTGATCGGGGCGAGGTGGTCTGTGTACTTGGGCCGTCTGGGTCCGGCAAGTCCACCTTCTTGCGGTGCATCAACCATCTCGACCGTATCGATAAGGGAGAGATCTGGGTTGACGGGCACCTGATCGGGTATCGGCGAGCCCACGGCCATACCTATGAACTGCGACCACACGAAATCGCCGCTCAGCGGCGCGGCATCGGAATGGTGTTTCAAAAGTTCAACTTGTTTCCGCATCGCACCGCTCTGGAGAACATTACGGAAGCGCCAATCTTTGTGAAACGTCAAAGCAAGGCGGCTGCCGAAGCGCGGGCCCACGAACTCCTTGAGCGGGTCAACCTCGGCGACCGCGCTGATTTCTATCCGGCGCAACTCTCTGGCGGACAGCAACAACGAGTGGCCATCGCTCGGGCACTCGCACTCGACCCAACGCTGATGCTCTTCGACGAACCCACATCGGCGCTTGACCCCGAGCTCGTCGGCGAGGTGCTCGACACCATGAAAGACCTCGCCAGTGACGGGATGACGATGATCGTCGTCACCCACGAAGTCGGTTTTGCTCGCGAAGTTGCTGACCGCGTGGTGTTCATGGACGGCGGCGTTGTGGTCGAACAAGGGCCGCCCCGACAGGTCCTCGACGACCCGCAGCATCCGCGCACTCGCGGGTTTCTCGCCAAAGTAATCTGACCGTTCGCTCCCGTTCAGGGACCCTGTCTAAGGAACCTAATGCCCCAGTCACCCCAGCCCGTCGGCCCGTCGGACGCCAGTCTGTCGCCGCGCTTTGCCGGCATCGCTACCTTTGCGCGTTTGCCGCGCCTCGAAGACGTCGGCCACGCCGACATCGTCGTGGTCGGCGTGCCGTTCGATAGTGGAGTCAGTTACCGGCCCGGCGCCCGATTCGGCCCAGCCCATGTTCGCGAGGCGAGCCGGTTGTTGCGTCCCTACAATCCGGTGCAAGACGTCGAGCCATTCAACGCTCAGCAAGTCGTCGATGCTGGAGATATCGTGGCGAACCCGTTTAATATCGATGAGGCCATCACGCAAATTGAGGTCGCGGCTAAGCATCTCGGCCAGGACGGCACACGACTGGTCACCATTGGCGGCGACCATACGATTGCCCTGCCCCTGCTTCGTGCCGTCGCCGCACAGCACGGTCCGGTCGCAGTGCTGCACTTCGACGCGCACCTGGATACTTGGGATACCTACTTCGGCGCCCCGATTACCCATGGCACTCCGTTCCGGCGCGCTTCCGAGGAAGGACTCATCGATCTCACAGCGAGCCTCCATATCGGTATCCGTGGCCCGCTTTACAGCAGCGACGACTTGACCGATGACGCCCGCCTTGGGTTCGCAATTATCGCGGGGCATGAACTTGAAACAGAGGGAGTCACCCGAGTTATCGAGCGGATGCTGGCCCGTCTCGGCGATCGGCCGGTCTACGTCTCGGTCGACATCGATGTTCTCGATCCGGCACACGCACCAGGCACCGGAACCCCCGAGGCCGGCGGGCTCACCAGCCGCGAGCTGCTCGCCATCATTCGCGCTCTCCGATCGGTCAATGTGGTCGGCGCCGACGTCGTCGAAGTCGCGCCAGCCTACGATCACGCCCAGATTACTGCGGTCGCGGCTTCGCACGTGGCCTACGAGCTCATCTCCGCCATGACCCGCCGGGTGGCCCGAACATGACAGTTATTCGCAACGGCGGGGCAGCCGTTGTCGAAGCCCTCGTGCGTGAGGGCGTCGAGGTCGTATTCGGTATCCCGGGAACTCACAATCTCGAGATTTATCGGGCTCTCGCCGGATCGGGCATCCGTCATGTCACTCCGCGGCACGAGCAGGGCGCGGGATACGCCGCCGACGGGTATGCCCGAGTCTCCGGGCGTCCAGGCGTCGTGATCACGACGAGCGGACCCGGTCTGACCAATGTCACAACGGCCGCAGCCACCGCCTACGCAGACTCCGTTCCGCTGTTGGTGATCTCACCCGGCATCCCGCGTGGCCTTGAAGGCAAGAACGTCGGCTGGCTGCACGAAGTGAAAGACCAACAGGGTCACCTTGACGCTTTGCTCGAACGAAGTGTGCGGGTGAGCGAGATCGATGAGATCGGGCCGGCCATTGTCGAGATCTTCGACCGTTGGAGGGTGGGCCGGCCACGGCCAGTGCACCTAGAAATTCCGCTAGACCTCCTGGAGGGGGCTTGGGCGCTAGGTGGGAACGAGCCGCCTGGGGTGCAACGCGAGATGGAGCACCCGTCTGCCGAGTCGTTGGCTGCCGCTGCGCGCCTGCTCGGCACGGCCTGTCGGGTCAGTATTCTCGCTGGCGGAGGTGCCTGCCGAGCCGATGTTGAGGTGCTCCGGCTGGCCGAACTGCTGGATGCTCCGGTCGTCACGACGGTGCATGGCAAGGGAGTCATCCCGGAGAACCACCCGCTGTCGCTCGGCGCCTCGGCACGACTCGCTCCCGCGCAGGACCTACTGAATGACTCCGACGTACTCCTAATCGTCGGATCGGAACTCGGCGATTCTGACCTGTGGGGCGGCACGATCGCGCCCTCCGGTGCGGTCATTCGAATCGACATCGATCCTGGGCAGCTCGACAAGAACCTGGCAGCGACCATTGGGCTCGAGGGTGACGCCGGGGCGATCCTGTCAGAGCTGACGGCGCTGGTGGCGGATTCTCACGGATCCAACGGACAGGCGCGCGCCGACGCCGCGCGGACTAAGGTCGAGGTTGCCGCACTCGTCGACGGCGCGCCGTGGCGCGAAGTGCAGCAATTGCTTCGCGCGGCACTGCCCGAGACGACGATTGTCGCTGGAGATAGCGCGCAGGTGTCTTACTACGGCACCGTGCACTTCTGGCCGATGGACGAGCCGAATCAGTTTCTGTACCCGACCGGTTACGCGACTCTCGGTTATGGGCTGCCCGCGGCCATCGGCGCCAAACTGGCCGCTCCGGAGCGGCCGGTCATCGCGCTGGTCGGCGACGGTGGGTTTCAGTTCACCGGGATGGAACTCGTCACGGCTGCGGAACAGGGCCTTGGCCTTCCGGTCATTATTATGAACAACTCCGGCTTCGCCGAGATTCGCGACCAGCAGATCGAGCGCGGAATCGACCTGATCGGTGTGGACATTTCCGGACCGGACTTTCCCGCTCTCGGTGTGGCGTGCAATGGCTACGGCGTGCGGCTGAACGGTCTCGATGGGTTGGCCGAGGCGGTGGCTCGGGCGCTCGCCGCCGATCGTCCGACCGTCATCGAAGTGGTCCTGCAGCCGTCGCCATCGGCTGAACTAATACGAAAAAATTCTGATTGGCACCTTTAATGTTCCGCTCCGTAAGTTCATTGATGAAATCGCACGAAGGATTTACGGTCTAGATGACGTCCGTCCTTCGCTTTCCTTTTGACTCTGGAGTTACGGCGCAGGACAGTGGGTGGCGTCGCCGAATTAGTGAATCACCATGTTTCGTTTCTTCAATGTGGGTGGGAAACTCGCTTTCTTCGCGGCGCTCACGCGAGGCCTCACGCTCCCTCGAGAGTAATGGCTGCGATTTCCTCAATGAGCGGGAGTCGCTTGGCTCTCTGACGTAAAGGTTTCGAACAATGATTACTGCAATTGTGCAGGGGCTCACTTAGCCTGAATCCACCGGTCGACGTGAGATTCTGACGGCGCGTTAAACCGAGAATGCCCATCTGATCAGGTAA
>NZ_PJJK01000059.1:0-10819 GCF_002929785.1 Cryobacterium sp. Y62
ATGATTCCTGATTCTCGCCCTACGTCACACGGCGGACTTGCTGTTAGCTACTGGCCTCACCCAACCCTGGCACGTAGGGGGTTGGTGGCGGTGTCCTGTGCCCCGCCGTGTCGTTAGCCTTCGATGATGAGGATGCTTGCGGCGACCACGTCCCGGGCACGATTTGTGTACGAAGGTGTTATTCGTTCGGGTAGCGTAGACCGATCTTTGCCCGGATAGCATCCATTGTGCGCATGATCGTCACCGATTCCTCGGGAGTGATCAGGGCGCTGCGTTGATTGCCGTCTCGGATGACGCGTTCCACTTCGGCCGCTTGAAACTGCATGCCACGTCCGGACACTGGTTGGTCATAGACGTCAATCAGTGAATTCCTTGCGTCGTAAAGCGACATCGTGGTTGGTGCGTACCAGGTGTCCGCGATCTCGATGCGGCCCTCGGTGCCAAGGATTGTGGCTCGGTTGGGTCCTCGCGTCTGGAGTGATGAGAACGATGTCGAAATCGCGCCGTTCTCGTGAGTGAGGATCGTCGCGACCGACGCGTCAACTCCCGATCGTGTGAACGTTGCGTGAGCGTCGATGTCGACGGGTTCACCAAGAACATCGTGTGCGAAGGAAATGGGGTAGATGCCGAGGTCTAAGAGAGCGCCACCGGCTAGATGCAGGTTGTTGATGCGGTGGGTATCTTCACGGGGAAGGTTCTGGGTGTGGTCGGCGTGGAGGGAACGGATCTCCCCGAGGCGGCCCGCCGCGATCAATGTGCGCACGTGTGCCATGTGTGGGAGGAACCGCGTCCACATGGCTTCGACCACTACGAGGCCCGTTCGCAGGCCGAGTTCGACGACGTTGGAAGCCTCTGCTTGGGTGAGAGTAAACGACTTCTCGACGAGGATGTGTTTGCCGTGCTCTAGCGCGAGTGTTGCGTTTTCGTGGTGCAGGTTGTGTGGCGTTGCAATGTAAATCACGTCGACGTTCGGGTCAGCAGCGAGGTCCTCATACGAACCATGGGCGCGGGGAATTCCATGGGTTGCCGCGAAAGCCTCGGCTGACGCGAGAGAACGCGACCCGACTGCCGTCACCCGGTGGCCGTGGGCGATCAGGTCTTTCGTGAACGCTCCGGCGACGCCCCCCGTTGCGAGGATCCCCCAGCCAATCATCCCGTCAGATCGTGGGAATGGGTCCCGCATCCTCACGACGCCGCCCGGTAATCGAGGACTACTTGCAGCGCGTCCTCCGGCGACGCGTCGAGCATCTTGAAGGCGGCAGGAGCGTCCTCCGCTGGCATCGTATGCGTAATGAGCGAGGTGACGTCGAGTTGGCCGTCGCTCACAAGTCGGAGCGCCGTAGTTGACATGCGTAACTCGTTCCAGCGGTGCTGAAGCGCTGGTGAGACACCTGAAATCTGGGATCCGATGATGGAGATGCGATTGTGATGGAATTCGTTGCCGAGTTGAACGGGGGTCGCAGCGCCTTGGAAAAACCCTCCGACAATGACGCGCGAGCTGTATGCCGCGGTGCGTACGGCCTCGTGAAGTGCATGATAGCTGCCACTCATTTCGATAGTTACATCGGCCCCACGATTCTCCGTGAGCTGACGGACTCGCTCTGCCACGTCGTCGGCGGCCGGGTCAAGCGTGAGGGAGGCGCCGAGGCGCTCTGCGAGTTCTCGGCGCCCCGGGAGCAGGTCGACGGAGACCACGCGCCCTCCGTTGAGCCGAGCAAGTTGTGCCACGATTTGTCCGGGGACGCCGGCTCCGAATACGACAACAGTCTCGCCGACGTGGATGTCGGCGTCGAGTACGGCATTTAGAGCGATCGCTCCGATCTTCGCAAAGATGCCTGCGACGGGATCGAGTCCGTCTGGCATGAGGCGGTCCATGACCCACGGCATGGGGCGAACGACGGACGACCGGTGGCCCCACGTTCCCCATACGAGGCGGCCGATCAGCCCTGTGTCCACGCCGTCGCCGACCGCTGTGATGGTGCCAACCTCTTCATAACCCCAGGCATCGAGCGGGTAGGAGTGCGTCGAGTCGCCCGGTACAAACAACCGGCGGCGAGCATCCCATTCGCTGTTAAAATACGGGTTGCTACCGCGGTACGCGGTGAGCTCCGTGCCGGCGGAAATGCCGGAATACAGGGTTTCGAGGCGCACCTCGCCGGCGCCAACGGGAGCGTCCTCAAAGTCGACGACTTCTGCCAGGCCGGGTGAAGTAAAACGAACGAGCCGTCCCATGTTCAGTTCCTTTCGGTTGTGAGGTTGGTGAGTAAGTCTGCACGATCAACGGCGACAAGCCTGAAGAGCAGGGCCTGCTCTGGATACAGCATGGGCGCCGGGAGCCCGATACGACCGAGGACGCTTCCGGAGAGGGCTACGGGCTCCGTCCACCACGACGGTGCTCCGCCCTTTACGCGCATGAGAGCTGAAGCGGACAGCTCAATCGGTTCGATGCGGTAGGTGACTTCGTCGCGCAGACCGGGGATTCGGATGCGACCGGGGTGCACAGCCACACTTGTGGCGAGTGCGACGAATGAGATGATCGCGCGGTCTTGGTCGGGGGCGACGTAGCCGTGTGCCCAGTACGCCTCATCCGGGTAGTCGCTGTGCACGGCAGTGCCGGTATGAATGAGTTCCCGCTCTTGTTTGTAGAGGTCAACCCAGGCCGCGAGCTGGTCAAGCTCCGTGGTTGATGCGTCGCGGAGGTCCCACTCGATCCCAAAATGCCCAAAAAGCGCCGTGGCCGCGCGGAACGCGAGCGCGTGGGTGCGGTGGGTCGTGTGCGCCGTCGCTGCGCCGACGTGCGACCCAACAAGCTCCGGGGGCAGGAGCAGCCCCGTCCAGCGTTGGATCTGCTGGCGCTCGAGGGCGTCGATGCAATCGCTCGCCCACACGCGCTGTGTGCGCTCGAGCACAGCGAGGTCGACTCGACCACCGCCGGATGAGCACGACTCGATCTCAAGTCCTGAATGTCGCCGATGCAACTCGTCCATGAGCGCATACGTCGCGAGGGTCTGTGCGTGCACGCGTGGAGCGCCTGTCAGGCGATCACCAGCTTCCACGAGGTCGCGGTTGTGGTCCCACTTGATGTAGTCGATGTCGTACTCGTTTATCAGGGAACTTATCGACTCAAGAATGTATTCGAACGCCGCAGGGATCGTTAGGTTGAGAACCTGCTGCGAGCGGCCAGGGATGGGGAGTCTGTTACCTGGCGCGAGAATCCATTCGGGGTGCGCTCGGGCGACCTCTGAGTCTTCGTTGATCATCTCCGGTTCAAACCAGAGCCCGAACTGCATACCGAGGGAGCGCACGACCGTGACGAGGGGGCCGAGTCCGTCCGGCCAGACGTTGCGGTCAACTTGCCAGTCACCGAGCCCTGCTCGATCGTGGCGGCGGTGGGTGAACCAGCCGTCGTCGAGGACGAACCGCTCCACGCCTACGTGTGCACCGAGCTCGGCGAGCCTCGCCAGTGAGTCGAGGTCTTGGTCAAAGTACACTGCCTCCCAGGTGTTAAGTACAACCGGCCGGGGGCTCACCGGGTGCGACGCTCTTCCGCGAAGATGCTCGTGGAACGACGCGGCGATGTCGTCAAGACCGTTCCCATACGCCGCGTAAATTGCCGGGGAAGAATAAGTGGCACCCGGCTTGAGGATCATTTCTCCGGGCAGAAGAAGTTCACCGCCGCCGAGCACACGCGATCCGGTGATTCCTAGCTCGGCGAAGGTGGAGTGATTGCCGCTCCAGGCGGTGTGAACTGTCCATACCTCGCCGGAGCGGAAGCCGAAGCCCGGCGTGCCGGCTGCGAGAAGGATGCTCGCGTCCGAGCCAGTGCGACCGCGCCGTCCTTCCCGGAGATGCGTGCCGACCACGAAGGGATGGCGTTGGGGAGTACGCTCTCGAAGATGCCGACCCGCAAAGTCGAGGAGCTCGCCGGCTTCGGCAGGGACAGGGAGGACGACGCGGAGTGCGTCGACCGAGTAATCGCTGTCCTGTGCGATGTTCGTTAGACGCGCCTCGAGACGGAGCAGCCCGGACGGCAGGAGTGTGATCGTGGTTGTGAGCTGCAACTCAGCGACGATGTCCGTTGCCTCGGCCACCAGGGATTGAATCGAGCCAGCCGATCCGTCGATGCGCCAGCTCGACGCCGTGAACGCCGTCGAGAAGGATGTGCCACTTCGATGCCCCTCCAGACCCGGGGTGCCCATCCATCCCGCTGACTGCTCGGGAAGCAGCGTCGGCGACCGTCGGGTCTCAAGCAGATCGGCCCCACCCTGGGTCTCGGCGAGGGAGCGGAGGAAGGCTTGGTCGGTGGAGGTCGCAGTGAAGGGAGCGCCCCAATGGAGGATGCGTGGAATGCCGGAGGACACGTCGATCATTACACACGTTCCGCTGGCCTCGAGCGTGACCAGCTGCGCCACGTTTACTGCTGTCGATACACTCATCCGCGCCCCATTTTCACTCTTTTAGATTCCATGCTGGAACTATTAAACCAAAGTATGGCATACTCAAACGGCGCGACCACGGCCGCGAACATGGCAAGTCAGATAATTCTTGGAGAAGATCGGAGTTTGGCGATGGACGGTGTCGAATCCGACGTCAGCTCGCTGCTCTCCGCGCCGTCGAAGGCCGTTGCGATTGAGGTTCTCGTGCATGGCGCCCAGTCTCGAGCTCGGCTCGCGCGCCGTATGGGGCTCTCGCCAGCGACCCTCACGCGACTCGTAAAGCCTCTGCTCGAAGGGGGCGTGCTCCTTGAGTCGGACGCCGTCCGTTCTCCCGGTCGAGGACGTTCCTCCCTTCCCCTTGATGTGGTCCCTGACCGGTACAAATTCGTTGGCGTGAAGCTCACCGAGGAAGCCATCTACGCCGTCGTCACTGACGTGCGGTCGCGCATCAGCGATCAGGTTCGTGTGCCGCTCGGCTCCCTTGACGTGTCGGATGTCGTGGCTGCCGTGCACGACATTGTCATGGACTTCCAGTCGGGCATGGACCAGCCCCTCGATGCTGTTGGCGTAACGGTAGGCGGCCGGGTCGATGAGGGTGAGATTGTTGCGGATTCTTCCTTCCTCCAGTGGCGCGATGTGCCCTTTCGCTCCCTATTGGGGGCGGCCCTCAGAGTTCCCGTTTACCTGGATAACGACGTTGTCGGCCTTACCAAGGCCCAGCAATGGTTCGGTCATGGCAAGGGGTACTCGAGCTTCGCTTTGCTTACTGTTGGTGCCGGAGTTGGATATGGCCTCGTCATCAATGACCTGATGATTCCGACTTCTCTAAACCCTCTTAGCCACTATCCCGTTGATCCGTCGGGACCGCTGTGTCCGCTCGGGCATCGGGGCTGCATGACGGCATTCTTGTCCTCGAGCTCGATCACCGCGGCGGTGTCTGCCGCACATGGCCGTTTCATCGAATACGACGATGTTCTCGAGATGGCCAGGTCTGGGGATGCGCCAGCTGTTCGTGTCGTCCAGGAAGCCGCTCGAGCCCTCGGCCGTGCAGCATCCGCTATTACGGCGTTTACCGGTGTGAAGCGGATCATTCTTTCGGGCGAAGGAATCCACCTCGCCGAGGCGGCGCGATCGAGCGTTGACGAGGGTCTGTCTGAATATGACACCGACAGTGCCCTCCACAGCGAACTCATTGTGCGTCCCATGGACTTCACCGAATGGGCAAGAGGCGCGGCCGTTATTGCTATTCAAAAAACGTTTCCTAGAAGTTCACCCGGTGGGACTGCGGGCAGCGAAGCAGTCGCCTCAGTAGCGTATTCGACAGCTGTAATCGACTCTGAGTAACCATCTGACCGGCATTAGTGTCGCACCGACAGTGGTTGCCGTCTCCGCGAGCGCGGGCAGGGGTCCCTCATTTTCAGGCGTGAACCGTCGTAGCTGTTTGCAGTGAAGGCCTGTGCGTGACGGTTTTAGTTTCATAATAAAACTATATCAAGAGACCGAATGGGCGTCTGAGGTTGCGCGCAACACGCCGAATTCGTCCCGTCGACCGTAACGGCTGCCCCAGTTCGAGGGTGCGGGGCGCCGAAGTCGCAGCGTCCATGACCGGGCTCACGCTGAGTGTGCTGAGACGCACAGGCGGATCTGATTTGATGCCCAGTGCTCCGGATGGCACAGGGCCGTTGGTGTAGAGGGAGGCCCTGTCATTCCTTCTCGACGAGCCGCAGCGTTCGCGCCGTCAGCTCGTCGATTGTTATGCGGTCGAAGTCGCGCACGGCGCTGCGAACGCGAACGGGTTCGCTGATGAGCAGGGACTCCGGGATGGCGGCCGAGCCATGCAAGGCACCAAAGACGCTACCGACGGTGGCCGCGTTGGAGTCGGTGTCACGGCCGCCCTCGATGGCAATGCCCACCGCGCTGAGAAAGTTTTCTCCCCACAGAAGCCCTGCCGTAATCTGTGCGGCGTTGTTGATTGTGTGCACCCAGCTATAGTGCCCGAGCTCCCGGTCGATCGTGTCGAGTGCGACGACGTGGGTCTCGCCCTGATCGTGGAGGTCAAGCATCCGGTGAAGCGCCTCGGCAAGGCGTGATCCGCTGGGCACGACGGTGAGGGAGCGGTCGAGCGCTTCGCGGGCGGATGACGCGGCGAACGCCGCCGCTACCAGGCCCGCCGCCCACATTGCTCCGTACATGCCGTTTCCGAGGTGCGAGAGTCGGGCATCGGTGATGGCCAGTGCAGCGGCCGGCCCCGGATTTCCCGGATGAATGTAACCGTAGGTGTCGACGCGAATGAGGGCGCCAATCCATTCCCGGTACGGGTTTCGGTGGGTCGCTGTGGCGGGCGGGGCGAGGCCGGCGAGGAGGTTGCGGTAAGCGGCGCGCTCCGCAGTGTACGTCTGAGTGAACGGCATGCGGTCGAGCCAGAGAGCGGCGAGCTGGTCGGTGGTGAACTCGCGGCCGTGCTGTTCGAGCGCGAGCATCCCGAGGATCGTCCAGTCGATGTCGTCATCGCGGGGAACATCCTGGAACCGGCCGTCGGTTGCGATGGGAGCAGAGGGATGCAGGTGGGCGACACCGTCGGGCAGTGGGCTCAGAAGCGGGAGATATCCGCGGAGGGGCCAGTGACCCGCGGCACGCAGGTAAATTTCCACCTGGGTTCGAGCGAGACCCTCGATTGGCTTGCCGAGCGTGTTGCCGACCACACGTCCGAGCCACGCGCCGCGAATCCGTTCGGGCAGCACCGCGGCGTCGAACTCGGTGCGGGGTGCAGCGTCACAGAGTGCGTAAAGCACGTGCTCGTCCCGTGGTTCGTCGTACGGCCAGTCGGGCAGGGGCCGCAACTCAGCGAGCCGAACCTCGACCGCCGTGAGGTGTTCCAGATCACCGTCTGCTGCCGCCCGTTTGGCTTCCTCGAGGAGGTCCCCGACGGGATAGCCGCTCACCTGTAATTCTTCGGCCTCGTCAGGCACGAGGTCCCGGGGATCGAGTACGTTGTGCATTTCTTAACCTTTCACTGCGCCGGAGAGGAATCCCTCGGTCACTTGACGTTGCAACAGGATGAACAGGAGCACGACCGGCAAGATTGTAATGAGCGCCCCGGCCGCCAACGGTCCGATGTCGACGGACCGACCTCCGACGAAAAGATACAGTCCCGTGGTCAGCGGGCGGTATTCGCCGCTGGGCAGGTACAGGAGGGGCACGAGAAAGTTGTTCCAGTTCTGCAGGAACGTGAAGACTGTCAGGGTTCCGATCCCCGGGGTGGCCAGCGGCAACATCACTTGCGCGAAGATGCGTGCCTCCGACGCGCCGTCGATTCGGGCAGCCTGCTCGAGCTCATCAGGCAGGTCAGAGAAGAATGCGCGCATGAAGAAGGCGCCGAACGCGAGCCCGGTCGTGCTGAGCACAAGGATCGTGCCGACGAGAGTGTCGAGCATTCCCATGGTGCGCAGCTGGAAATACAGCGGAATCATGTAAGCGAAGAACGGCACGAGCAAGCCGAGCACCACCGCGTAGAACAGGATGTTTCGACCAGGAAACGGCAATCGGGCGAACGCATATCCCGCCATGGTGGAGAGCACAACTGTGAGCACGGTGCTCGGGATCGTGAGGAGCACGCTGTCGAGCAGGTGTGAGCCGAACTCGCCGACGGTCCAGGCCTGCACGATGTTCTCGAACGAGAACGACGAGAAGAGGCCGAACGGATTGACCTTAACATCCTGCTCGGTTTTGAGAGCGGTAGAGAGGATGAGAATCACCGGGAACAACGACAGGAGCGAAAGCACAACGAGCAGCAGGTGGTGCGAGGCGCGAGTCGCGCGCTGGCGAGGCGAGAGGCGGATCCTCGAAATACTCATACGGACTCCTGAAACGAGAGCCTACGCTGCAGGCGGTTGAGTGCCACGGCGAAGGGAATGGCGAGCACGGTGATCACGAGCGCGAGCGCCGTGCCGTAACTGATGCGGTTGAGCTGAAAGGCATTGCTGTAGGCATAGGTTCCCAGAACTTCCGTCGCGTTCGACGGGCCGCCACCGGTCATGATGAAAACGATGTCGAAGACGCTGAATCCGCCGACGAGCGTCAGCGTGACGATCATCAGGAATACTGGCATGATTTGCGGGAGAACGATGTACCAGACGCGCTGTAGCGAGTTGGCACCGTCCATCCGTGCCGCATCGAGCAACTCCGCATCGACGTTACGCAACGATGACAGCAACACGACGAAGACGAACCCTGTCGTCGCCCAGACCGCCGTGACAAGAACTGCGCAGAGGGCGGTGTTCGGGTTGCCGAGCCACCCTGTCGCGAGAGCATCGAGGCCGACCGATCGAAGCAATTGGTTGAGCCAACCACGCATCGGATCGTAGATCCAGCTCCACACCACTCCGGCCGCAACGGCGGGGAGGATATACGGAATGAAGAGAGCGACGCGGTACAGCGTGCTGGCCCGGCGCACCGTCCACATCAGTAGGGCCAGCGAAAGTCCGATGACCACCGGTGCTGCCGTGCCGAGAACGATCCAGATGATGTTGTTCATGAATGCTGGGCCGAGTGCGGGATCGGTGGCGAGTTCGACGAAGTTGCCGAGGCCTACGAACGCCGGCGAGGAGTCGACTCCGTTGTAGTCGAGCATCGAGTAGTAGATGGCGTTACCGAGGGGGAAGAGGAAAAAAACGGTTACGAACGCGAGCAGCGGTGCCACGAGGGCGACGCCCAGGCGGGCCTGCGCTCGCCTGGTAACGCGGGGTGCTGAGTGACTTCTGGTCGGTGGATTCATCGTTCTGTTCTGCCTCTTCCCCCTCACGTTCGTCAGTTTCGTGCCGCTACTTCGAGTTCCTCGGCGACCTGCTCGGGAGTCTTCTGCCCGGTGAACAGTGCCTGGAATCCGTCGTACATGGTCTGGTTGAAGAGATCACTGGCGACCACGTCGATGTTCGTTCCGAGATCACTGCTGCCCGCGGCGAAGGTCGCGGTGTCCTCGATCACTTGGGCGAGCAGCGGCAACACTTCGAGATCCTTGGTCTCGATCGGGAAAGCAGGGATGGTTCCAAGATTTTCCACTGCCCACTGGCCGTGCTCCTCCGAGACCAGGAAATCAATGAATTTGATGGCCGCCTCCGGGTTGTCGGTGTTTGCGGACACCAGTGGACCGGACCCCAAGCCGGCCGTGAAGATTCCAGCGCCGTCTTCGCTGGGAAATGGGATGTAGCCAACCTCGAAGTCGGTGTTGGCCTCGACCTCCGGGATAAACCAGCTACCGGTCGGTAACATGGCCGCCTCTTCGGAGTAGAACAGTGCGGCACCGCCGTCGTAGGAGATTGCAGTGGGGAACTCCGGCAGGTAGCCCGCGTCGTTGAAACCGGCCCAGAGCGCCAGCGATTCGATTACTTCGGGCGACGTCCATGAGGCCTTACCGTCGATTAGGTCGGCGACACCCTGAGACCCCACTCGGCTCGCGAGCGTCATGCTCAGCAAGTGACCTGCCTGCCAGCCTTCCTGGTCACTCACTGCGAATGGGATGACTCCGGACTGCTTGATGTTGGCGGCTGCAGCCTCGAGTTCACCAAGGTTTTCGGGCTGGTCGATGCCGAGGTCATCGAACATCGTTTTGTTGTAATACACCCCGACGGTCTCGATGTCGCCGGGAACTCCGATTATTTTGCTATCGACTGTGACGCGGTCCTTCGCGAAGTCGTAGATCTGCCAGTCGTTCTTCTCGTAGCTCTCCGTTAAGTCATACAGGAGCCCCGCGTCGGCGAGGCTGCCGGCGAAGGTGGGACCCGAGCCCCAGTTGAAAACATCCGGTCCGTCACCCGACTGCAGTTGAGTCTGAAGAACCGTGCGCATCGTGTCAAAGGGCATCGCGTCGATTTCGATGAGGATGCCGGGGTTTCTCTCCTCGAACTTCGCGATTCGGGCCTCGATCATCGGCAAGAACTCCGGGTCCTCCTGCTGCTCGACCAGGTAACGGAGGGTGCTGTCTCCCTTACCCGAAGAGGCAGTCGAGCTAGCCGGTGTGCATCCGCTGAGCAGCAGCGCGAGTGCGCCGAGGCCGGCGACAGCGGCGAGTGAATGTCGAGATGTCATTGTTGTCCTTCGAATGTTGCAAGCGGTGGCGAACGGATGTCCGGTTGCCCGGCGGCCTTCGCCGATAGTTTTGATTTGAAACTATTGCGACCGGATCAGGCTCTATATTCTGACTTATTTCTTCCTGGATCGGGGAGATTCGACATTAACAGAGGGTAAATAGTTTTGGACCAAAATTATTTAGAAGTTGGAGAACCCTTTACGCAGTGTCCCCGCATCCCCGTTACCTTGTTTGTAACCTCGGATGGTGTGAGTATCTGAGGGAGTTGGCCTGTCGGGTCCGGCATGATTGTTGCCCC
>NZ_PJJK01000060.1:0-10893 GCF_002929785.1 Cryobacterium sp. Y62
ATGATTCCTGATTCTCGCCCTACGTCACACGGCGGACTTGCTGTTAGCTACTGGCCTCACCCAACCCTGGCACGTAGGGGGCCGGCCGACGACGTAATGGCTGTGGGAGCACTGCTCACTCTTAACCTGGGAATGACGGGCGTGCCAGCCGTAGCCGGGGTCGCAATAAGTTTCTGGCCCGGGATCAGCGCGCGGGCCAGGCGAGGTGCCTATTTCTTTCTGGGAGTGTTCGGCGGGATGGGTGCCGCCACGTGGTTGATCTCCGCTGGCCTGACGATGCAGGTCGGCGACCCGTATGAAGTTGTTCTCGGAGCATGGGTTATCGTGTCATTCGTCGCCGCTGGCTACGGAATCATCCCGTTCCTTATCGCACCAAGGTCCCCGCTGGAGGCGACGGACGTCGAGAGGCGAATCGAATTCGCGCCCAGTGCCATTGGTGCCTGGTCCCAAACAATCAGGGGAAACATGTTCCTTTGGGTGGCGATTGGACTGATCGTTCTCGGGTCCGTGATCTATGGACCAGCGGTCGTTGCCGGGCGGGCTTCGGACCAAATCTTTGGCATAGCCGTGATGACTGTCGCCATTGTCTTAGTTGCGTCGTTCGTTCGGCTGCGCGTGACCGCAGATTGGCGCGGTCTGCGGGTGGTTTCGGCGATATTTCGGATTCCGTTGAAACGCATCCGTTTAGATGCCATTGATGCTGTCGAGGCCGCCGAACTTCGACCCACCGAGTGGGGCGGGTGGGGGTATCGAATTATGCCCGGTCGATCCACTGTCATTCTGAGGAAGGGGCCCGGGCTGATTGTGACGACGCGAAACGAGAAGCAGTTCGCGATCAGTCTCGACGATCCCGAAACGCCGGCAGCCCTGCTGGCAACACTTCGAGACGGAAATGCTGGAGCGCCGAAGATGGAGAGGGGAAGCAAGCCATGATGAGATTGCACGGCCTTGAAGCATCCGTCAGACGTGCGAGGCTCGAGTTCAGGCACGTGAATAGGTTCGGCTCTGTCGCCGGTTCGCCGGTACTTCTCTTGCACAGCGGCGGGGTCGCGTGGTGCAGGTAAACCTCACTGCACTGGATCACGGCGTACACCGGCGCAAGCGCCAGCGAGCCGAGGAAGGCCGGGCCGGTCGGTGTGGCATCGTCGAGGTTCATCGCGACGAGTATCCACAACGGTTGCGTATTCGAGACCTCGGTATCGGACCGTTACACGTTTAGAGGGTTCGGCAAGGGTATCCATCTTGCGGACGTTCGTTCGTTTCTCCTCCCGGAAGGGACAGCGGCCGCCCGGTCAACGACGTGGAGAAATCTTCGTTCGCCGCAGAGCCGCGAGCACGGCCGGGCCGACCAAAGCGACGCCGACGACTGTCGTAACGGCACGCACGGTGTCCCAGGTGAGGGTTGAGGTGATAAGCGAGTAGAGCGCGAACGAGGCCAGGTTCTGGCCGGGGTCGGCGGCGGCTTCATAGGAGATGTCGGTGCCACTGCCCACCGCGAATGGCCAAAACCAGAGGTTCATCAGGAGCCCAAACAGATAAGACGCAACCACGCCGTAGGCGGCCAGGAGGGCGATTTCCGAGCGGATGCGGCACCGCTGAGAGCCGGAAGCGTGCCAGCGGGGAAGCAGCCCGGCACCGGCACCGACCCACCCGCAAGCGAACATCTGGAACGGGGTCCACGGGCCGAAGCCACCCCAGAGCACCGACGACACTGCAATGGTGAGCAAGCCGAGCAAAAAACCGAAGCGTGCACCGAAGACACGCCCGGCCAGGATGAGCAGCACGAAGACGGCCTCGACCCCGCCGACTCCGGCACCAGCAATGCGCACGGCGGCGCCGACGGCAGAGAGTACGCCGAGCAGGGCGACGGTCTTGGCCATGTACATTTCGCGGTCGAGGGTGAGCGCGAGGGCCACGAGGAGGGCCGGAATGAGCGCGAAGGCGATGATTGGAACGGCGACCTGCGCGTCGGCCGGCACCGCCCCGACGAAGAACGGCCACGCGAAGGCGGCCGCGGCGAGCACGCTGCCGCCACCGAGAATCCACGACGTCCAGCGGATGCCGCGGCGCGGTTGCGCACGATCCGCACGTTCGCGCAGACGATCGCTAAGAGCGAGTACGCTCGAGCCTGTTGTGTCTGGGGTGCCAATGACGTCATCGCGGGGCCCGCTCTGCTCGGTCACAGGCGCACCGTGATCGGGGCAGACAGCCGGCCGGCCTCCATGCAAAGCGTTCGCGTGGCGAGGCCGAGCGCGAAGTCGTCGTCGTGGGTGGCGAAGATGACCGCGGCACTGTGGCTGGCGGCCGTCAGCAGCGCTGCACTCACGAGGGTGCGCGCCTGATGGTCGAGACCACGGGTCGGTTCGTCGACGAGCAGCAGAGCCGGTCGGGCGCCAAGCTGGATAGCCATCACGAGGCAAAGGCGTTCGCCGGCGGACAGATCGCGCGGGTGACTCTGCAGCAGGGGTGCGGCATCCGCTGTGACGTCGAAACCCAGCAAATGCGCGAAGGTTTGCGCGGTGCTGACCCCCGTCAAGCCGCGATCGGCCCGGCGACACTCCTCCCCGACGGTGATGGCAAATAAGAGGTCGTCGAAGTTCTCGGGCACGAGCGCCACTGCCTGCCGTCGGGTGCGCCGCTTGAGCGAATGGACGTCGCTCCCGGAGACGATGACAGTATCGGCCGCCGTCGGCAGCGCGATCGTCCGCAGCAGGCTGCTCTTGCCGGCGCCGTTGCTGCCGCGCAGCGCGATCAGCTCGCCGGGCTGCACCTCGAACGACACGTCGTCCACGACCAGATTGGTTCGATGCAGAACACTCAACCGACGGATGCTCGCGAGCGGCACCGCAGGGCGCAGGGCGGTTGAGACCGGTGCCGGGACACGAAAACTGTTCGCTAAGTCGGTGCCCGGGAGCTCGGCGGCGGAAAGCTGGTGCAGTCGGCTGCTTCGAATCTGGAGCCAGGCATCCGCTACCGTTACGAACTCACGCGTGTTGTGTTCGGCGATGACGACGCAGACGCTGGCCTCGTGGGCCAGCTGGCCGAGCACGGTGCAGACCCGATCCCGGGCGGCCGTGTCGAGGTCGGCGAGCGGCTCGTCGACGAGCAACAGAAGGGGATGGTTTACAAGGGCGGCGGCGATCGCGACGAGGCTGGCCTCACCGGCCGAGAGCTGCTCGATCGGACGGTCGACCAGGCACTCGATTTTCAGGCGGGCGGCCACCTCGAGAACGCGAGCGTGCACGATCGGCGCGGCGACATTGCGCACGGCCAGGGCGAAGCCGATCTCGTCGTGTACTGTTTCGGCAGCGAAGCTGAGGCGCACGTTCTGCGCGACGAGCCCGACGAATCCGGCGGTGTCGCGCGGCGGAGTCGCGGCCCGGTCGGCGCCGACAATGTCGATGCGTCCCTGCTGGGTACCGTCGTAAAAGTGCTGGAACAGACCGCTCATGCTGTGCAGCAGGCTGCTTTTACCCGACCCGGTCGCGCCGACGATCACGGTGAGGGTAGCTGGCTTGAGGGTGACGTTGAGCTCGTCCAGATGCCAGCGCGTCTTGTCAGGCGCAGCGCCAAAGTTCAAACCGGCATCCCGGAGCACCACCGGTGCCTCGCACACGCCGGTCACGACGCGGGTGGCCGCGAAACCGCGGGTTTCCATCGACGCGGCCAGCGCGAGCGCACGCTCGATCGTCTGCTCGAAAATGGGCACGAGCAGCGACGCGATCGACCGTTCTCCGCGCAGGGAGCGGGCGACCCGCACCCTGCGCACCGACTCCAGCAGTGCCGGAAAGGTCGCCCAGGCGATCACGAGCGAACGGGAGATGGCGCGCAGCGGCCCGCGACCGGCACCGCGTGCGAACAGGGCCTGCACGTTGATGACCGCGTTGAGCAGGCCGAAGAACACGATGACGGCGGCGACCGGCAGTGCGCTTTGCGCCGCGTTTCCGAGCCCGAGTAGGGTGACCGGGCCGAACAGGGTGATGTGGCTGAACGGCCCGTCGAGCCGGAGTCTTGGAAGATCCAGCAACAGCAGCGGACCGGTGCCGGATCCGCCAAACACGACGCGGTAGACGACCCGCAGCAGCACGAAGCCCACAGCGAGTACGACTGCCGCGCGCAGCGGAGCCAGGCGCAGGCGAAACACTTAGCTGCCGGGCGTGGGTGTTTCGGTGCCGGTCGTGTAGACGAGGCCCACTGACTGGCCGGGCTCGACCTCGAGCGTGCCGAGGCCCTCCTGCGCGTACTCCCAGTCGGCGTCGGGGGTGGCTTTCACCCAGAGCGCCCAGTACGCGTACGCGGGTGGCATCGAAGCGCAGGTTTCGGTGAACGATTTCTGGCCATCGACCACAACGGTTTCGTCGGCAGCCGGGCGCTCGTTGACGCGGCAGACGATCTGGTCGCCGTATTCCACGCTTCCCTCGGTTGTGACACCGGAAATCGCAAGGGTCTCGCTCGCGGCAATCGCCTGGGTCGCGTCGACGCACTCGGTGACCGAGTCGGCGACGAGGGTGCCGAAGTCGACGACGACGTTGACGCCGGTGCAATCGACGGCCGCAGCATCCGCTCCAGCGGTGGCGGTGGCGCCAGCGGATGCCGGCGAGCCGGTCCCGGAATCGGTGGTGGCGCATCCGCTCAACGCGGCGAGCAGAACGAGCGCGCCCAGTATGGCCGAGGTGCGTGCTGCCGGGGTGCGGGAGAAAATGGGCGCAGTGAAAATTGGCGCAGTGAGGTTCATGAATTCAGAGTACCTAGCGTTTAGAGGATGCCGGCGACTCGGTCGAGCCCCCCGCGGAGGTCGAGCTGAAGGTCATCGAGCGCTTCGATGCCGACCGACAGGCGCAGCATTCCGGCGGTGATGCCGAGGCGGGCGTTGAGATCGGGGGCAAACGAGGCGTGGGTGGTGGTGAGCGGGTGCAGCACCATCGAGCGGGTGTCGCCGATTCCGGTCATGCGGCTGAACACGCGCAGGCCGTTGGTGAAAGCGCGGGCACCCTCCGTGCCGCCCTTGACGGTGACGGCGAACACCGAGCCGGTACGGCCGTTGTAGTACTTCTGTGCGATCTCGTGCAGCGGGCTGCTCGGCAGGCCGGCGTAGTCGACGACCTCGACCTCGGGCTGTTCTTCGAGCCAGTGCGCGATGGCGATGGAGTTGTCAACGTGACGTTCCATACGCAGCGACAGGGTCTCGATGCCCTGGTGCAGCAGAAATCCGTTGAACGGTGAGAGCGACGGACCGACGTCGTTGACGACGGCCTCGCGCACGTACTGGGCGTAGGCGGCCGGGCCGAACCGTTCGAGCAGCGAGGGCAAACCTGGACGCAGCGAGTCGGTCAGCAGCGGGTAGCGGCGGGAACTCGCCGCCCAGTCGAAGGTGCCGCCGTCAACGATCGCGCCCGACACCCCGGCGCCGTGGCCGCTGAGAAACTTGGTGGTCGAGTGCACGACGATGTCGGCGCCGTGCTCGAACGGGCGAATGAGGTACGGCGTGGCGACGGTGTTGTCGACGACGAGCGGAATACCGTGGCGGCGGGCGACGGCGGCAACGCGGGCAATGTCGACGACGTCGTTGCGCGGGTTAGGAATGGTTTCAGTAAAGATCGCCTTGGTTTCCGGCCGAATCACGGCGTCCCAGACTTCGTCGGAGTCGGTGTCCCAGACGTAGTCGACCTCAATGCCCATGCGGCGAAAGCTTCGGCCGAGCAGAATTCGAGTGCCGCCGTAGATGCTCGCGGTCGAGACGATGTGCTCACCCGATTCGGCCAGGGCGAACAGGGCGGCGCTGATCGCGGCCTGCCCACTCGACACGGCGACGCAGGCGGAGCCGCCCTCCAGCGAGGCCAGTCGCTGTTCGGCGACCGCGTTGGTGGGGTTGCCCTGTCGCGAATAGATGGGCTCCCGCGACCCGCCATTGAAGCGTGCAGCCCCGTCGTCGAAGGAGTCGAAGACGTAGCCGGCGCTCAGGGTGAGCGGCGGAATGCGCGCGCCGCGGTTTTCGTCGGCGTATTCGCCGACGTGCACCTGGCGGGTGTCGAAGCTGAAGCCGTCCCAGTCGGTGATCGGCGCGACGACTGCGGCAGCGTCAGAGTTCAGCGGCGAAGATTTGAATCTAGCTGGTGCTGGTGCTGGCGTGGCCATGGAACTTCCTGTTGCGTCGGTGTGGGTCGGGAGCGGGGCATCCGTTTGACCAGGGGTAGTCATCAGGCAGCCGCCTCGGCCGACACCCGGGCGACGAGCGCCGCGATGCGGGCAACGGCCTCGCGCAGGGTATCGGGGGAGCAGGCCAGGTTGAGGCGGGCGAAGCCCTCGCCGCCGAGCCCGAAGGACTCACCGCTGTTGAGAGCGACGCGGGCATCGACGAGAATGCGCTGGTACGGATTGTCCCCGAGACCCACGTGGCGAAGATCCATCCAGGCAAGATAGCTGGCGCGCGGCCGGTGATAGATCACGGCGGGCAGATGTTCGCAGAGCAGGGAATTCAGGAGAGCATCGTTGCTGACAATTTGGTCGATGGCATTGTCGAGCCAGTCGGTACAACCGAACGCGCTGATATTGGCGTGCAGCCCGAGAATGCTGGTACGGCAGGCGACTTCCTCTGGCAGGCGGTTGAGCAGCTCGTTGGTCGCGTCATCGGCCGCGACCATGATGGCGCACTTGAGCCCGGCGATGTTCCAGCCTTTGCTCGCCGAGGTCACGGTCACGGCGCGCGCACCGGCGGTCACGGCCAGCGGGGCGAACGGGGTGAAGGTGGCGCCGGGGTAGGTGAGCGGGGCGTGGATCTCGTCGGAAATCACGAAGACGTCATAGCGGGCCGCGAGCTGGGCGAGCTTCTCGAGTGCGGCCCGCGCCCAGACGATGCCGTGCGGGTTGTGTGGGTTGCACAGGAGGAAGGCATCGATGCCGGAAGCAAAACTGTGCTCCAGCGCCGCGAAGTCGAACAACCAGGTGCCACCGTGCTCGATCAGGGGGGTCTCGACGACATTGCCGAGGGCCTCCTCCACAAGTTCATAGAACGGCGGGTAGACCGGCGGGGTGATCGAGACGTGGCCGCCAACCGGCACGACCAAGCGCAGGGCCTCGACGATGCCGACGCTGACATCGGTGGCAAGGTGTACATGGCTCGCGTCGACGTTCCAACCCCAGCGATTCAGGGCGAACGCGGCGAAGGCCGGAGCAAGCGGTCCCGGGCCGTCGAGGTAGCCGGTGTCGGAGGCCTGCACGCGCTCCACCAGAGTCGCGACAATCTCCGGTGCCAGGGGGTAATCCATCTCGGCAACAAACAAGGGAAGTACGTCGGCAGGAAACCGAGTCCACTTGATGCTACTGCGCTCGCGCCGGATATGCTCCAGCGGTGCTACCTCGATGACTGACATGACCACAGCATGTTCCTGCCGCCCCGAATAAGCGAACAGGTACGTAAACATTCGACACATGAGCGGATGCCGGCGGTAGCCGGTAGCCGGTAGCCGGTCGCAGCGGTCAAGGGTGTTATCACCCTCCTGAGGAACGCTTTGTAGACCTCCGAACTCCTGCTACGGCAGCACGACGCTCACGAGAAGCGCCCGCAAGTCCAACTTCGATGTGCCGGTATAGACGAGGACGCTAATGCTCATGTTGGATCCAATTATGGTCACGTCCCATTGAGTGATGTTGTTCCCGAGCTTGAGTGTTGCTTCGTGAACGTGAGGAGCGACGGTACGACGGTCAGTGAATACTGACTAAAGCAACTCACAAAGGGGACCTCTCGGAGGTCGAACTGAGCTGGCGCGGATATCTCGGACAGTGGGGTCGGTCACAACCATTTGAGAATCCAAATGGAATTACTTGAAAATTCCTAAGCATCCGGGGGTGGGTGAACGAAGATTGTATGGTCAGGTCAGGTCAGGTCAGGTCAGGTCAGGTCAGGTCAGGTCAGGTCAGGTCAGGATGGGCTCGGCGGGGTTTCGGATCTCAAGATCAGAGGGCGTGTTGAAAGAGGTGTCCCATGCGATCACGTTTGGTGCGCAGATACGCGGAGTTGGCCGGATGTGCACCCGCTGTAAGTGGTACGCGCTCGAGGACGGTGATCCCGTGCCCGGTGAGCTGGTCGACCTTGTCGGGATTGTTGGTGAGGAGACGCACGGCGTGAAGTCGGAGGTTGTGAAGGATAGCAGCCGCGGCAGAGTAGTCACGGCCGTCCGCGGGGAGGCCGAGCGCGAGGTTCGCATCGAGCGTGTCTAAGCCGGCTTCTTGCAGTCGGTAGGCCCTGAGTTTGTTGATAAGTCCGATGCCGCGTCCCTCGTGGCCGCGCATGTAGATCACGACGCCGCCGTATTGATTGATTGTGTTGAGGGCGGAGTCAAGTTGTGGGCCGCATTCACATTTCTGAGATTCGAACACCTCACCGGTCAGACATTCTGAGTGCACGCGAACGAGGCAGCCGTCGGTTGGTGTGCCAGACACGACGGCGAGATGTTCGCTTCCCGTGACAAGGTCGCGGTAGGCGCGGAACTGGAAAGTGCCGTGCTTGGTCGGAACGGTCGTTTCAACTTCAAATGTGACGCCGGATATCGCGATCGTACGGACAGTGCTAGTACTGTCTCCTCCCTTCGAGAGTGCGGCGATGGGTGCCCCGGAGGGGCTGGTACTGAAACATGTTTCAGCCATGATTACAGCGATTCCAGGGGTACATCGGCATCCGCAAGCTTGGCGCGATCGACTTGGTTGCCACGTCGAATGATGCCTTGCACGGCTTCGTTGACATCCCAGACATTCACGTTCATGCCAGCAACAACTTTCCCATCCGCCACCCAGAAGGCGATGAATTCGCGACCAGCCCGGTCGCCTCGATACACCACCTCAGCTCCCCGAGTCAGGGGGCCGAATCCGGAGTACTCCATTCCGACGTCGAACTGGTCGGTGTAGAAGTACGGGATGTCGTCGAAGGACACCTTTTGGCCGAGCATCGACCGCGCCGCAGCCTTCCCGCCATTCAAAGCATTGGCCCAGTGTTCGCTGCGCAGTCGCAACTTCGCCAGAGGATGGTAGGCATTGGCAACGTCACCCGCCGCGTAGATTGCTGGGTCGCTCGTGCGAAGCGACGCATCAACTGAGATGCCATTATCGATCGTGAGCCCCGCTGAATCGGCCAGCGCAACATTGGGCGTGGCACCAATGCCGACCAAGACGAGGTCCGCGGGAATGACCTCTCCGCTTTCGAGTTGCACAGCGCTAGCGCGCCCGTCCTGTCCGAGAACGCTTTCAACGGACACCGAGCGCCGCAGGATGACGCCGTTTTGTTCGTGGAGATCGGCGAACATCTGGCCGAGCTCGTCGCCGAGCGCATTCGCCAGCGGGATTGGGTCGCGTTCGAGAATCGTCACGTCATTTCCTAGGGTGCGTGCCGTCGCAGCCACCTCCATGCCAATCCAGCCCGAGCCGATTAGGACGAGACGCAAACTTCCGCCTGCAAGTAGAGGACGCAGGATGTCGGAGTCTTCCAGGGTACGCAGGTAGTGCACTCCTTCGAGGTCTGCCCCAGGAATCGACAGGCGGCGAGGAGACGAGCCAGTGGTGAGTAGCAACTTTCCGTATGCAAAGGCCTCACCGGCGTCAGTATGAATGAGCTGGTGAGCAGCATCAACGCTGGCGACAGAAGTGCTGAGGAACAACTCAACCTTATGCTCCGCGTACCAATCCTTGGGATCAACGTATACAGAGTCGCGGTCGCTGGATCCGCTGAGGTAATCCTTCGAAAGGGGCGGTCGGATATAGGGCCGGTGCGCCTCGGCGCCGATCAGTTGGATCGGCCCGGTGAAGCCCTCTTCTCGCAGCGCCCTGGCAGCGGACGCACCAGCGAGCCCCGCTCCGACGATGACATAACTCTCAGAATCCGGCATGGTTCCTCTTTACTAGTGTCCTGGCGAGCTTCGTAGCCCAACTTTAGGAGCCATTCGTTTCTTTTGTCAAGATACTTTGTTTTAGAGTTACGATTATCACTATGAACGAACAATCACGGCCGGACGACATCTCCGCTATCGCGTCGCTCAGCGACCCGTTACGCCGAACTTTGTTCGATCTCGTCTCTCAAAGCGCCACGCCGATGGGCCGTGATGAGGCGGCCGAGGCGCTCGGTATTCCGCGCGGGACGGTGGCGTTTCACTTGGAGAGACTTGCTCGATGCGGGCTGTTGGACACCGAATTTCAGCGCCGCACGGGCCGAACTGGTCCTGGCGCTGGACGGCCGGCCAAGCTGTACCGGCGTGCGACCAACGAAATCGTCGTGTCCGTTCCGGGCCGACACTACGCTCTGGCCGCAGAGCTGTTGGTCTCTGCCATTGAGCAATCCAATCGCACAGGGAAGCCCGCCCAGGAGTCGCTCACTCGGGTGTGTGTGGAACACGGTCGAACGTTGGGCATGAGTGCCGGCTCATTGGACGTGGTGCTGCAGTCAACCGGATATGAACCTCAGGACGATGGTGACGGCGGACTGCTTCTTCACAACTGCCCGTTCCACCAGCTTACAAAGAGTCACACCGAGACCATCTGCGCGGCCAACCTAGCCCTACTGGTTGGGGTCGCGGAAGGTGCTGGTGAGCGCGCACGCAAGGTCCAATTTGCGCCGAGAGACGGATACTGTTGCGTACGTATCGCCCGGAATGCCGAGTAGGCGGAACGCTTTGTCCTTCCCTCGGTCTATCCGGTCTCACCGTGGGTCGTGAGTGTCAGCACCCAACGACTCCGAGTTGTCTTGTCACCACCTCGCCCTCGAAGAGCGGTCGTGACCTCCTGGTTGTAAAGACGACTAATGTCACGGCCCCGTTCTTGTATTCGGAGGTGAAGTCTGGACGTGATTTTGCTTTGGTAAACATTTTCTTTTGCGTGCTGTCCTTTCAACGGGGTCAGTCGCCCTGCCTG
>NZ_PJJK01000062.1:0-11150 GCF_002929785.1 Cryobacterium sp. Y62
GGTGGGTAGGGCTTGGGCATGATGACATCTTTCCAGTGAAGACGAATCTCCACAGGTCAGGAGTCAACCAAACCAGGGGCAATCCCATGCGTCCGAGCTTTTTGACGTCGATATGCACCATCTCGCCCGGGCGGGCGCGTTCATATCGGTTCGCCGTGGCGCGGGTGGCGCGAATCTTTTCACCGGTCAGCGGATCGCATTCCCAAAGCGCCGGAACGTGGTGGCGCGCCAGCACTCTCGACACGGTCCGTGCGGGAACGCCGGTGTCGGCGGCGATGCGGGCCGGGCCGGTGCGCAGGCGGGTGCGCGCCTCCAGAACGGCCGCTTCACGTTCCGGGCTGGTTTGTGTTGGCATTACGTGTAGTCGCGACGACCGATCGCTGAGATCCGCGACACCCTCGGCACGGTAGCGGCGCACCCACCGATACGCGCACTGCCGAGAGATGCCGAGTTCCTTGGCGACGTGCGCCGCCGGACGACCGCCGAGAACCCTTTCAACCAGCAGAGCCCTTCCGCGAACGTTCAACCGGGCATTAATGTGTGACACGAGGACCTCCGTTGTGTAGTGAGACGTTGAACATCTCCACTAAGCACCGGAGGCCCTCCCTTTTTCACCCCCTTAAGTCACTAACGTCATGGCCGGGTACACCTAGCTGCTGTCCGGACCAGAGGTCACTTTCCCGGCCGGAAATGCCTCATGACAGACAGCAAGATCGCATCAGCCATAAAGCTGCTCGAAGCAGGTATGACACCACCCGAGGTTGCGCGTGACCTGGGCATGTCCATCCCTACGTTGTACCAGTGGGTCCCCGCCAACGGAACGTCGTAACTTCAGCCACTCCCCGAGCGAAGTATTCCGTGGCGGTCAGCGGTCGCCATCGAAGTCTTACCGTGGGTATTTATTCCGTTAGGTGAGCTGACCCCAGTTCACTCGAACAGTTGATTTGAAGCGCAAGCAGATATATAGTTGTCTATACAAGGAGACGATGACATCTGCTCTCAGTGGTGCTTCGTCGTCCCTCATATACGAGGACAGGACGGTATAGGTGGAACATCTCACCGGTTACGCATTGGAGCAATTCCGCACCGAACTTGAAGACGTGGTTGGCGTTGACCATGTGAGCGCTGATGAGGACGTGCGTAAGCGCGCGTCGATCGATCAGTATTGGGCCACCTTCATGTGGCAGTCCAAGGGCGCTGAGATTCCGCTTCCCGATTTCGTGGTCTACCCGCTGACCACCGCCGAAGTCTCCCGGGTGGTGCGGATCTGCAACACTTATAAAATTCCGGTGATCGCCCGCGGTGGCGGCTCCGGAACGCAGGGCGGCGCGGCAACCCTGTTCGGCGGCCTCTGCCTCGACCTCGGTCGCATGGATAAGGTACTCGACGTCGACGAGAAGTCGCTGATCCTCACCGCCCAGGCCGGCATCAACGGGCGCGTGCTGGAGGACTACCTCAACAAGCGCGGCTTGATACTGGCGCACTACCCGTCGTCGGTCGATATGGCGTCGCTCGGCGGTTATTTGGCGGCGCGCGGCTCGGGTGTGATGTCGACCAAATACGGCAAGGCCGAGGACATGGCGATCTCCATGCAGGTGGTGCTGGCTGACGGCACTGTTCTCGATACCCTCACCGTGCCGAACCACGCGGCTGGCCCCGGCCTTCTTTCGCTGTTCATTGGCTCCGAGGGAACCTACGGAATCATCACTGAAGTGCGGATGCGCCTCGATCCGCTGCCGGAGACGCGGCTGTTCCGCGTGTTCGAGTTCCCGACGATCGAGGACGGTCTGGAGGCCGGGCGCCAGATCATGACCTCCCGCGTCGTGCCCGCCGTGATCCGCCTCTACGACCCGGCAGCGACGGAGAAGGCGCTGACCGCGGTGGGCCACAAGCTGAGCGGCGTCAACATGGTTGTGATGGTCGACGGTTTCGAAGATATCGCGGCTGCTCAGATGGCCCATATCCAGCGGATCGTCGAGAGCAACAAGGCGACCGACCGGGGTGAAGAGGAGGGGCGGCACTGGTGGGAGCACCGGTATGACTTTTACCGCCCGCCGCTGCAGCCGGCCTACCCGCAGCTCTACGGCACTACCGAGACGGTGACCACCTACGACCACATCGCTGAGCTTTACCGAGCGAAGAAGGAGGCGGTCGAGACGAATTATGCCGAGTGGGGAGCCCGATACACCGCTCACTTCAGCCACTGGTACGCGTGGGGCACCATGATCTACGACCGGTTCTACATCGACAATCCGCCGCAGGACGCGATGGAGTTGCTGCGCCTGCACAACCAGATCTGGGCGGAGTGCTCGCGCATCAATCTGCGTCACGGGGGAACCTTGAACGAGCACCACGGTATCGGTCACAAGCTGGGCTGGCTGATGCGGGAGCAGGGCGGCGCCGGATTCGAGGTGTTGGCGGGTATCAAGCGCCTGCTCGACCCGCGCAACATCCTGAATCCGGGCAAGCTCGGATTCGAGGTGAACTGAGCCATGAGGTCACTTTCGTACTCTGCACGGTCGACCATTAGCTACGAAGAGGTCGAAACGCCAGCTGAACTCGACGCCGATGAGGTGCTCGTGCGCCCAGCGTTCACCGGCATCTGCGGCACCGATCTGCTGATTTGGCACAATGGCCACTCCCGCGCAACGCCTCCCGTGATCCTCGGCCACGAGTTCTCGGGCACAGTGGAGCGCATCGGGGCGGGCGTGACGAACTTCGCACCCGGGGATCGTGTCACGGTCGAACCGCTCCTGAACTGCGGCGAGTGCGAGCCGTGCCGGCGTGGCGACTACAACCAGTGCGCGAAGCTCCGGCTGCTCGGCGTCGACGTTGACGGCAGCCTCGCCGATCTGGTGCTGGCTCCGGAATCCCGCGTTTTCCGGATTCCAGACTCTCTGTCGCTGCGCGACGCGGCGTTCATCGAGCCCGTCGCCGTCGTCGCCCACCTGATCGCTCGGGTCGGCGGAGTCCAAGACGGCCAGGTGGTGTTCGTCGCGGGTGGTGGTCCCATCGGCCTGATCGCCGCCGAGCTGGCGCAACGCGCCGGTGCGCGCGTTTTCGTCGCCGAGCAGAACAGCTTTCGCGCGGGGACCGCCGAGCGCCTCGGCGCCACCGTGGTACGCGACCTGATCACGGCCGCGGAAACGATCCGCGAGCAGACGGGCACTGCTGGTGCCGACATCTGCCTCGAGGCCACAGGCGTCGAGATCGCACTCCAGGCGTGCATCGACGCAGCGCGCCCAGGCGCGGTGCTCGGCGTCGTCGGTCTGCCGAAGAAGGTGCCCGTGACCGACGTCACGCAGATCATCACCAAGGAGATCGATCTCCGGGGCAGCCGGGTTTACACCCGCGTCGACTTCGAGCAGGCCGTGTCCTACGTCGCCGAGGGGCAACTGACTCTCTCGGAGCACATTACCCACGTGATGTCATTCGAGGACGCCATCGCCAAGGGGTTCGAGGCTATTGAGCGCGGCGAGGCGATGCTGAAGGTCGTCATCGACCAGGAATCGGCCGGCGCATGACCTCGGCGCGGTTCGTGATCGGTGTCGACAACGGCACCGGCGGCTGCAAGGTGACCGTGCTGCGCAATGACGGCGCCATCGTCGCCGAGAGTTTCCACTCATATCTCAGCCACTACGACGAGCCGCGCTGGGTCGAGCAGGATCCCGAGGATTGGACGGATGCGGCGTTCGCCGGTGTACGGCAGGCTACCGCGAGTCTCACCGACGACGAGCGGGCGCGGATCGACGGAATCGCCTTCTCCGGACCGCACCACACCGGTGTACTGCTCGACGAGCACAAGCGCCCCATTCGGCGGGCCATCCTCTGGAACGACCAGCGCGCAGACGTCGAGTCGCGCGAGCTGATCGAGCAGCACGGCGAGTTGATCCACTCCGTCGCGCACAACACTCCGGCGCCGACGTGGACACTGTCGCAGTTCCTATGGCTTTCGAAGCACAAGCCTGAAGAGTACGCCCGGACGCGGCACGTCTTGTTCATGAAGGACTACGTGCGCTGGCGCTTCTCGGGCGAGATGGGGACCGACCCGATCGAGGCCGGCGGCACGTTGTTCTTCGACATCGGTCGCGGCGAGTGGTCGAAGCAGCTGCTCGACTTGATCGGCCTTTCGCCGGCCGTTCTGCCGCGAATCTTCCGCCCGACCGACGTCGTCGGCACGTTGACGGCGGAGGCCAGCGAACGCACCGGTCTGCTTGAGGGCGTCCGCGTGATCACCGGAACGGCCGACACCGCCGCGGAGGTATACGGCGCGGGCGCGGTCGAGGTCGGGGACGCCGTCGTGAAGCTTGCCACCGCCGGCAACTACACCGTGATCGCCGAGCACGTCGGCGACCCGTCCGTGATCTCCTACGGGCATCCGGTCGAGGGGCTTTTCTATCTCAACAGCGCCACGAACTTCGCCGCGGCGTCGTTCCGATGGTTCCGTGAGACGTTCTTCCCGGAGCTGGCGGAGACCCTATCGTCTGACGAGTTGTACACACGGATCAACGCCGAGATCGCGGCGGTTCCGGCCGGTAGCGACGGGCTCGTTTTCCACCCGTTCCTGAACGGCGAGCGTTCGCCGTACTGGGATTCCCGGCTCCGCTCCTCGTTCATCGGCCTGACCAGTCGGCATACCCGCGCGCATCTGGCGAGGGCGGTGATGGAGGGGGTCTGTTTCTCCATCCGCGACGCGGGTCTGGTTTACGGCGACGTCGCACCGTCAGTGGGCGCCACCGTGCGGCTCATTGGTGGCGGCAGCAAGAGCGACGTATGGACGCAGATCGCCGCGGACGTCCTCGGGATGACGGTGGAGGTGCCGGCCTCCAGCGAGGCGTCGTTCGGCACGTGCCTTCTCGCCGCGACAGCTTCCGGCTGGTACTCGGGTCTCAAGGATGCGGTCGCGTCGACGCAGCGCGTCACCAAATCCGCTTCTCCGGACGCTCATCGGGCTGCCCGCTACGACGAGCTCTTCGGAATCTATCGAGACGCAGTGACGGCACTTACAGACGTCACCCACAGACTGACCCGATTTCAGGATGAATCGGTCGGAAAGGCCTTGAGTTAGTCCCGAGGCGGCACCAGCAGTAACTACCAATGGAGGTACAAGTTGCGACACAAGAGAATGCTTGGCGCGGCCGCGGTTATCACGGGCACAACGCTAATGCTCACCGGCTGCCTCGGCGGCGGCGGAGAAGCCAGTAACGAGGGCGGTGACTCCGGTAAAACGGTGATCCGCATTGCGTCTGCGGAGTCCGCCGAGCCGGTGATGGAGGTGCTCCGCGAGGCTGCAACGGAGTACGAGGCCGAGACCGGCACCAAGGTCGAGGTCGAGGCGATTCCGCTGACAGACATCTACACCAAGGTCAACAGCGTGGTCGGCACGTCGAGCGAATACAGCGCATTCCTCACCGGCTTCTTTGGCCACATTTCGTTGTTCCAGGGTGAGGACCGGTTGGTCCCCGTCGACGACGTAATCGAGGAGCTCGGCGGCGTCGAGGACTTCTACGACGGTCAGACGCTGTTCCCGATCGATGGAGACACCTACTGGATCCCCTTCGACTACAACCTGGCCTTTGGCATCATCCGCACCGACTGGCTCGACCAGGTGGGCATGGAGATCCCGACCACCTGGGACGAGCTGCTTGCCGTTTCCGAAGCCTTCGACGGTCTCGGTGATGACAAATCCGGACTGATCATGCCGCTGAAGGCCGACGACTCCTCCAACTGGATCACTAGCCAGGTGCTGTGGGCCAACGGGGTAGAGATCTTCGACGATGATTGGAACGTCATCATCGATGAGGGCGAGATGGGGGAGCGCACAACCGAGTCGCTCGCGATGCTGCAGGAGATGTACCAGTTTATGCCGGACCGCGCGGACAACGCGAGCTATGCCGACATGATTGAATCGTTCGTGGGTGAGCAGGTCGGCATGAGCTTCTACTCCGGTCGCATTTTTGACAGTATTATAGCGCAGGATCCGGCGATGCTCGACAACGTCGAGATCTTCGGCTTCCCGATGGCCGATGGAGACGGCATCGCAGCGAGTCTCGGCTACGACGGGTGGGGCGTGTTCAACACGGACCACGCGGACGAGACCAAGGAGTTCACCACCTGGTTCTACGAGAACAAGCTCGTGGACATGCTGGCCACCGCGCCGTTGCACTACCAGCCGGCGCAGAAGTCGATTTTTGAGCGGGAGAACTATCAGGCGATCCCCTCGATCGCCGAGTATGGCGAGGAATACATGCTCCCGCAGGAGGACTTGCTGACCGAGGCGCACCTGCACTCGATCGACACCGACGGCCCCGAGCCTGACGCCCGCCAGGGCGAGCTCTTCCAGTCAATGATCTTCCCGCAGGCTTACCAGCGGGTGACCCTCGGTGGTGAGAACCCCGTCGAGGTCACGAAGTGGCTCGGGGACGAGATCCGATCGTTGCTCGAATAGCACCCAGCTGATCAGCCACTGCCGTTGATGCGGCGTGGGGACGGGGTAATCCCCGGCCCCGCGCCGTGCTCACTGCTCACCAGAAGCGAGTCTCATGGAACAGCGCGTCAAGAGGAAAGACCTTCCATTGGTCCTCTCCTTCATGCTTCCGGGCATCATCCTGATGGCGGTCCTCGTCATCCTGCCGGTCATCCTCATCGTCCAATACAGTTTGTTCGAGGCGTCCGGCTTTACCGGCGCCGCGGAGTACGTTGGTATGCAGAACTACGTCGACGTCTTCCAGGACGATCGCTTCTGGTCAGGACTTGGCAACACCTTCGTGTATGCGATCGGAACGGTCGCCCTGCAGGTGGTGATCGGGATCGTCATCGCTGTGCTCCTCAACGAGGCGTTTCCTGGAAATCAATTCGTTCGCGGCGCCGCCGTGGTTCCGTACATCATCCCCGTCATCGTCGTAACGATCGGTTGGGAGTGGATCCTCGACCCCGACGTCGGGATGGTGAACACCTTCCTGGGCGGGTTCGGGCTCGAGCGGGTGCAGTTCCTCTCCATGGACCTCGCTATGCTCACCAGCATCGGCTTGTCAGTATGGTCGTGGACCCCGTTCGTGACGCTCGTGTTTCTGTCAGGACTGCAGACGGTTCCGGACGAGCTGCACGAAAGCGCGCAGATGGATGGCGCCGGCGCCTTCCGCCGCTTTTTCACCATCACCATCCCGATGCTGACCGGTTTGATCGTAACGATCGTGCTGCTGCGCGGCATCTGGATGTTCAACAAGTTCGACCTGATCTACCTGCTGACTGGAGGCGGTCCGCTGGAGCGGACCGAGACCCTGCCCGTCTACACCTACATCAGCATCTTCAAGATGTTTGATGTCGGCCACGGTGCGGCGATCGCGGTGATCTCCTTCGCGATCATGCTCGTCGCCATGCTGGTCTATCTGAAGATCTTCGACCGCGACGAACAGAGTCCGCGTCGCCGGTTCCCGTTCGCAAGGAAGGGTGCCTGACATGCGCCGCAATCGGACCGTCAAACGCATAATGCTCATCGTCGGCGGGTTGGCAGTTCTCCTGTTTACCCTTTTCCCGATCTACTGGATTGCCATCTCGGCGCTGCGTGGCCCGAAGAAGTTCTTTTCGGACGCAACCGTACTGTGGCCGACTGAGTTCAGCCCTTATTACTTCGAGCGCATCTGGAACTCGACGAACTTCCCCGTTTACTTCCTCAACAGCTTTCTCGTCGCGCTAGTGGCGACGGCGGTCACGATCGTGCTGTCCACCATGATGGCCTACGTGCTCACCCGGTTCCGGTTCCGCGGCAGCCGGCTCATCCTGAACTCGATGTTGCTCGGCTACATGCTGCCGCCGATGCTGCTGGCCATCCCGCTCCTGGTGGTCTTCATTAGTCTGCGAATCGACGACACGCTGCTTGGGCTGTCGATTGCGCATATCGCGATGTCGCTGCCGTTCGGCGTGTGGATGTTGGTGAGCTTTTTCAAGACGATCCCCTTCGATTTAGAGGAGGCGGCATGGATCGACGGTGCATCGCGGCTGAAGACGATCACCAAGATCATCCTTCCGCTCGTGATTCCCGGAGTGATCTCGGTCGGCGTCTTCACGTTCATCGTCTCGTTCACCGACTACGTTTTCGGCCTCATGCTCATCTCCTCCGATGTCAACAAGACGGTTCCGGTGGGGCTCGCAACGATTGCAGAGTCGACTACTCTGCTGCAGGGTGACTTGCTCGCGGGCGCAACACTCATCGCGATTCCGATGGTGGTGCTGTTCTCGTTCGTCACACGCTACTTCATCAAAGGTCTGACCGCGGGTGCGGTCAAGGGCTGATCTGGGATCGGCCGGGAAAGGAACAGTGCAATGAGCGGGTTCGGGCTTGAAAGAAAGATCGCGGTCGTCACAGGGGCGAGCAGCGGCATCGGTGCCGCGGTGCAGCAGGCGTTCCTCGACGAGGGCTGCCGGGTGGCGAACCTCGACATCACGACACCGCCGCCGGTGCAGCCGGGCGGCCAAGCGGACGACCAGACGGACGGCGAGCGGAGCCTCTTCGTCGCCACCGACGTGACGAGCGACGAGTCGGTGTTCGATGCCGTCGCGGCGGTCGAGGAGTGGGCCGGTGCTGCCGACATCCTCGTCAACTGCGCCGGCATCATCGCGAAGCAGCCCGTGGACGAGACCGACTTCGCCACCTGGGATCGGGTATTCGATGTGAATTTGAAGGGAACCGTGCGTACCATCCGCGGCTTCACACCGCAGCTGACCTCGTCGGGAACGTATGGACGGATCATCAACCTCTCTTCCATGACGGCGAACTTCGGGCTGGAGACGTATTCGCCGTACTCAGCTTCCAAGGCGGCGGTGAGCAATCTCACGAAGGTTGCGGCCCTCGAGCTTTCACCGTTTGGGGTGACGGTGAACGCACTCTGCCCCGGCTGGGTAGACACCCCGATGGCGGCGAGCGGGCTCATCGCCCACCTCGCGAAGCTCCACGGCATTCCGGAGGAGGAGGCGAAGGAGCGGGTGCTCGCGTTCATCCCGCAGCACCGCTTCATCCGGCCGGCCGAGATCGCGCATGCGGTGCTCTTCTTGGCGAGCCCGCTGGCACAGGCGGTCAGCTCGACGGAGCTCCGCATCGACATGGGGCTGACGCAGACGTTCACTCCCGGCTTCCACCAGGTCCGCTAGGATGTTATGTTAGCCGCAGAGGATGCCAGCCTTGGAGCGAAGCCGGAGGCAATGGGACAGATGGCCCCAAAGGAGCCCAACTACACCTACATCGCGCGCACGGTTCGGCAGTGGATCCTGCACGGCGAGTATTCGGCAGGCGATAAGCTGCCGTCGGAAGAGGCGATGTGCAAGGAGTTCGCGGTCTCGCGGATGACGGTCCGTCAGGCGCTCGCGGAACTCGTTAACGCCGGCCTTATCTATCGCGTGAAGGGTATCGGCGCGTTCGTTAGCACCGGGCAGCTCGAGCGTGACCTTAACTCGATCACAGGGTTTCACGAGGAGTTCCAGAACCTCGGCCTGAATCCCGAGTCGCGGGTGCTGGTGAGCGAACGCCGACTGCCGACCAGATACGAGCAGCTGCGGCTCGGGCTCACCAAGTACCAGTTGGTGCGGTTCGTGCGCCGCATCCGCTACCTGACCGACGTGCCGATGGGGGTACAGTCGCTGACCGTTCCGATTCATGTCGTCCCCAGTATCGAGAACATCGATCTGGAAACCACATCTTTCTATCGGCACCTTCGCGATGTCGGCGTCCCGCTGGAGCGCGCGGATCAGAACATCAGCGCCGTAGTGGACGCCGAAGTCGCCGCGCTGATCGATATTCCTACCGACATTCCCTATCTTCGGGTCGAGCGCACCTCGTTCGTGCGCGGGAATCTCGCCGCGGAGCTCCTGGTTTCGTCGTTCCGGGCTGACAAATACTCGTACCACGTGTCGTTGACGGGAGAGGACAGATGACCGCCTCGAACCATAGGGTGATCGCGCACTATTACGCGGAGCGTGGACGGGCAGGCGAGGTGGTCGTCTTCTATATGCCAGCGAAGATTTCGAGCGGATCGGCCGTGGGCGCATCCTGCCGCCGCTGAACTATTAGAAAATTGAGGAGTACTCGGTCGAGAGGCAAGGGCAGGACGGTGCTGGGTCGGGTGATTGCCGAGCGGGCGGCGCCCATCGAGCACCTCGCGCAGCAGGTCCCCGACCGTGCGAAGTACAGAGGCGATGGGATCGTCGGCAGCGTGCGGGTGGGTGTTCCTGACGAATTCGGGGTCAGCTTCGTGACTCCCGCCCTCGCGGAGCTCGTGGGGGGGTGAATTTGTCGAGCATCCGCAGCCAAGGTCGTGTGGCGTGTGGTGCCGATTCTCTCACCGTCATGTAGCTGCGTTCGGGGACGCACTCTCCTCTTGCCGCAGCGGACGAAAGCGGCATAGGGTTTGGCTAGGTGTCGGTAGTTCGTGGGGCGGGTGACGCCGAATTCTTCGGCGATGTGTGCGACGGTGCGGGCTCGTTTGCCGTCGGCGTCTTTCTCTTCATACAAATCGCGGGCCAGTCTGACTTGGCGGGGTCCGAGTTTTGGTTTCTGTCCACCGGTCCTTCCGCGGGCGCGGGCCGCGGCGAGTCCGTCGCGGGTCCGTTCGGACATCAGGGCGTGCTCGAACTCGGCGATGGAGCCCAGGATCTGGAAGAACATCCGCCCGGTGATGGTGGACGTGTCGATGCCCTGGTCCAAGACCACCAAATCAACCCCGCGCCCTTGGAGGGTGTTGGATAATTCGATGAGGTTTTCTAGCGACCGGCCGAACCGGTCGAGTTTGGTCACCACGATTTGATCGCCGGCCCGGTTAGCCGAGAGTAGAGCCTTGTCGAGTGCGGGCTGGGAAGAGAGTGTTCCCGAGGCTGTGTCGAGGAAGACCTGTTCGCAGCCGGTCTCGGTCAGGGCCTCGTGTTGGGCTTCGGGGTGCTGGTCCCGGGTAGAGACCCGGCCGTATCCAATTTTCATACAGCGACGTATCACCAACCTGGTAGCAGGTTACAGAGGCGAGTACACGGCAAGCATTACACAAATCACCCCATGTTTCCGCGACCTACTGAACCTGTCCCAGAGTGTCTTGCGAAGGATCGTTACCAAACGCCACCCGTCACAGACCTGAGCGTCGAATATTCGACGAAGTCTCAAACCACCC
>NZ_PJJK01000063.1:0-12923 GCF_002929785.1 Cryobacterium sp. Y62
TCCTATTTTACCTGATCAGATGGGCATTCTCGGTTTAACGCGCCGTCAGAATCTCACGTCGACCGGTGGATTCAGGCTTAGCTTCAACCGTGACCCACAGCTCATTTCCCCAACACCACTGAGAGTCAGTGCGCCCATCGCCGTCAGGTTTGGAGGCATCTGCACCAAGGAGCTTTCCCAACTCTGTGAGCGCAGGTTCGTACTGAGTGTGGTCAATCTCATGAAGGCCTGCGATCATCGCGGCGAGACGGGCATCCAGCTTTTGCGCGCTACCGAATCCGGCCGTTAGGGCACTCAGCCGGTCCACTGCAATTGAATCGGCTCTGCTGGTGGCCGCATGCTTCCGACCGTTGAACGGGAGATAGGAATTCATCCAGGTCGCAGGCGTTGCCGCCGCGACGGCTTGTGCGGCGAGTCCATCTGCCGTCTTTGCCAGAGTGGAATCCTGGCCGGCTAGTCGGCTGGCTTTGTCCGTAAAGACAGCAGCAAGAAAAAGCTGTGTTGCCCGATAACCGCGTGCTTCCGGATAACTGCCGAGAACCTCAGCAGCCTGATTTGCTTTTGCGCCGCCACCTTGCCAGTTGCCATGCCAAATTTGCTCGAGTGCTTCGACTTCGCTGGCGGCGGCAGCCTTTAGGCCAACGCTAACTGGAGGCAGTTCACGGCTGGCTACACTTCGAAGCTCCGAAATTTGAGATTCTGCCGCCCTCCATTGCTCGCCTTGTCAGTGAGTTCTTGAGCCGATGTTTCGGACTGTTCTAGACCGAAGAGCACCTCGGCTTGAAGATCCTCATCGAGCGAAAGCCGCACTTCGTTTTGCGACAAGTAGCTCGTTGTTTCGGGATCAGCGACGATCACGAGAGCCCAATCGCGCGGCCCACGAGTACAGCGGCCCGTTCCCTGGATTACTCTGCTTCGCACTCGTTCGTCGATCACTGACTTCGATCGAGCACGTGTCGAGAGGAACTGTTCCTGAAGACTGGTAGCACCGGGGAAACCATAAAGGGCGACTACGCGGCATGCGTCTCCGGGTAGGTCTATCCCGTCATATCTATTTGCGAGAATCGCGGCGGCCGAGGATGCCTTGGCGAAATCGTCAAACGAGTCTTCTACGTCGGACTTTCGGAAGATGCTCCACTGGTCAGGAATGATGGCCGCTTCAGCAAACACGGCCGTGCGGTCACTGGGTGTTATGACGATCGCTTTACCCGCGACCGACAGGAGCTGACGAGTCAGTTCGTCAGGATCGCAGTCGGGAACGAGATGGGGAAAAACTAGAAAACGCCGACCCGATTTGGGTGTTGGCGCTTCCGGCGGCAGCGCCAAACGTTTTACCTTGGGGCGACCAAAGGCACGTTCTAGTTCACCGGCGGTGCCGAGGGTTGCTGAGAGATAGACACGTTGGTTGGCATTGGTAAACAGGCTGTTCTCGAATGTGGGCGGTGTCATTGGGCGCAACTCAATTCGGTCCCAGGTCACATACGCAACGCACACGGAGAGATGCTCGCGGACTGCGGTATAGGTGAATGACTGTTTCCGCCCCTCTCGGTCCTCTTTTGGGAGATTGTTGAAAGCGATGAGAGCGTGGTCAATGGGGGCAAGCCAATCGTCTCGCAACGCCATGACGAGGGGATCAATCAGCTGTCGTGTCCCAGGGCCGGGGCTATTCATGATTAGTTGCGCATACCGCTCAGCGCCCAATCCTGGCTTCACTGCTTCGATGACGTTGCTGTAAATTTCAGGATGCCGGGACCGAGACACCGAAACTGTGTACGCCGCAGATACGTATTGCTCGCCCGCGTGTGAATCATCAAAGACGATGACATCTGCGTCGATGAGCTTCGGAGAAGTATTGAAAACGGAACTGTATGGAACGACAGCTATTGCTTGCCCCCGCTCGTAGCGCGACTTTTCCGTTGCGCCCCACAGCTTGTGAGAGCCGGAGAGATCAACCGCGGGGATGCCCTCGCGTTCCGCTGCCACTAAAACCTGGCGCACTAGCTGAACCGTTGGACACGCAAAGATAGCCCGGCTTTTATTCTGCCGACGGCGCCAGTCGGCTATCAACAGTCCTGTCAGAGTCTTTCCGGTACCAGTGGGTAGTTCGATGGCGAGGTCCCTCGCCCTGAGCCGCGTCGCAGCGTACTCACGCAGGAGGTCGGTCTGCTGCGACCAAAGTGCATCGGAGTTTGAACCGGTTCGAGAAAGCAGAGGGAAGAGTTTTTCCGGGGTGGGCGCTGTAACTTCGGATGCAGAACGAGCCTTGAATACCATTTCTTTTATTTCCCCTTGAAAGCTAGCCAGCCGGAGCAAAATATCTGTTCCTGCCCCCAATAACGATTGTAGAGGGGCTCTCCAAGATGCAACCTAGATTTCGATCCTCGCACCATACCTTCATCCAGAACGAGACAAGTTGTTAATACGTCCTCTGCGTGACGAAGCAGTGAGAATGGCTAGTCTTCCAATATGCATCTCGACCCAGAAGACGTGTTCACTCCGAAAACCATCGTTTCAAAGCGCATGTTCGAGCGGCGCAATGAGCCAGATCTCTCGGGCCGTCCAGGGCTTCAAGATCTGTTGCGCGACGCCATCAGAGAGCGCGGTTGTCAGGTGCTTCTCTATGGCGACACCGGTGTTGGCAAGTCTTCCTTGCTGACGAATGTTGCCGACTTAGTGGGAGCGGAAACGCTTGAGATTGATTGCAAATCAGGCATGTCGATGGACGACATTATCGATCACGGCAATAGACAACTTGTTCGCTTCCGCGCTATTGGTCGGAGTCGTTCAAGCACTATTGAGGCCGACGCTGAAACGAGCGCCGAAGTTCCATTCTTCGCAAGAATCAGGGCACGAATCATGTCCCGGTTTGAACAGAAAGATGAGTTTGAAGTTGTCGAGAGTCCGGCGTTCACATCGCTTCTCCAAGCGATGAATTCCAAGGGCAGGACGCTCCTTGTTCTCGACAACTTCCAAAACATAGATCTCCCAAACACGCGCGTACAGGTTGCTCAGCATATGGAGTCGCTGTCAGACGCGATCGGCAAGAAGCGAGTGTCGGGCAATCTAAAGTTCGTGGTTATCGGCATTGCGGATGATGCGAATACTTTGCTCGGCGATTCAATGTCGTACGTAAGGCGTGCCGAGCAGATCGGAGTTCCACGCATGCCAGACCAAGAGATACAAGAAATACTTAACCGCGGCTTCGGGTTGCTCGGGCTCAGTGCGAGTGCGGTACAGCTCGCAAAGCTAGTGTTTTATAGCGACGGGTTCCCCTATTTTGCGCATCTTGTTGGTCTTCACGTGAGTCGCGCCGTCATCCAAGACAACGTTCGGGAGGTGTCTGACTCGTCCATTGATACAGCTATCGCTCGAGCTGCCGCGTCCGTCAGCGCGTCGTACGCTGAGCGCTTGAGGCTGGCATACGAACGGGGCGGCAGCACCCAGCCACGAAAGCAAATTGTTCGGTTCCTCGCGGCGTCCTCAGCCCGACAATGGGAGTACCGAGAAGTGATCGAGTTATGGAAGCTGGCGAACCCGACAGAGGTTCGTACAAGCTATAACTTTTTGAGCGCCGCGCTTGGTCAACTGGCCGACTCAGCTCAGGGCCAAATCTTGACTTCGACGGGAGCCCGCGGGCGTTTCGTGTATCGATTCACGGACCCGCATATTCGACCTTTTGTTCGAATTCAAGAAAACCTAGCTCCTGAGTGAAACCGTGTGCTATGTGCGCGCAGCGCGTCCCGTTACTTGAATAAGCGTCATTACTCGGGAGCTCCACACCCCGCGTTGACTTACCCATCCCCACCGGTGTCACCGGCGGTACCGGCTCGAGCGTGGTGCCGTTGATGAACATGAGCTTGACGTGGCCGGCGAAGCCTCCGCAGCGGAAGCACCAACCATCGCCGACGCCGTAGTATGCCATGCCCCATTTCACGGAGCGCTGGAGGTCAGGCAGTGTCTTGTTCGCCAGTGCATCGACGGCCTCAGCGATGCCACGCTGCGGCTGCGGCAGGCTGGCTATGTAGGCGAAGACCGGCTTGTCGCCAACGGCCGCTTTCGCGGGGCTCGCCTGGCCAGCCATCGCTTCAGGCATTGTCCACGACGCATCGCCAAATATAGCAATTCCTTCGGCCGGCTTCCGCACTTCGCTCCTGTCGCTCGCGCTGCTGTCCATGGCGAGATGCTATTTCCACGTGGCCGAAAGACGATTGCGCATGCTCAAATGTCGGTGTATTACTGAGGATAGATCTAGCAAGCATCCTAAGTACCGGAACGAACGTGAACACGGGATTCGACAAAACCCCAGATCAGGCGGTGGGGCCACCGTGGCACCACCACATTCCAGTCGGCAACTCTTGCCGAGGCCCGGTCGAGAAGTGCGGCGGCGGTCGGGCAGCTTTTGGCATGACTTGCAGAAAAACCCCAGATCACATGGTGCTGCCACCGTGGCAGCACCGTGTTCAGTCTTCATCTTTGGCGAACGCGCGATCGAGGAGCGCGGCGGTGGCGGGGTTGACCAATTCGCTGCGTTGGATGTAGTGCATGACCGTGACCCTGGTGTCGGTGTGGCCGAGCAACTCCGCGGCGAGTTCGATGCTGGCGTTGGTGTTGACTGCGGTCGCGACCGTGCGGCGGAACATGTGCGGTGTCACTCCGTTGATGCCCGCTCCCTCGAGCACCTGTCGCAACTGACGACGCACGTTCGCGGTCGTCAACGGAGTGCCGTCGCGGGACTGGAACAGCAGGCCATCTAGGCCCAGACTCCCGAATTTGGCAAGCCGCCGGCGCACGGCGTCAGCGGTGAACGTCGGCAGTGCCACCACACGCGTGGACTTCGCGGTCTTGGGATGGTCCTGCCGGAAGGTCAGTTCGCCGTTGCGACTGACGATGGTTCCTGCCAGGCGAATCGAGGGCACGGCACCGGTGATGTCAATGTCCCGGCGTCGGATGGCTAGCACCTCGCCGATCCGGGCCGAGGTGCCCAGCATCACCTCGATGATTGCGCCCAGCTGGCCATCGGGTTTGGGGCCAGAGATATGGTTGGCGGCGCTCTCCCATTGCGCGATCGCCGCACGGATGACGTTCACCTCTGGGGCGGTGAGGGCATTTGGCACGTGCGGCTCGCGGTGGAGGCGGGAGACATGGTCCATCGGGTTGCGGGGGAGTACCTCGTGCCGCACCGCCAATTCCAATGCCAGCCGCAACACGACCCGCGCCTGTTTGGCTCGGCTGTAAGAGAGCTTCGCGAGTTGCTTGATGAATTTGTCGCACCGGGCCACGCCGATCTCCCGCAGCGCCAAGTTGTCGAAGCTCGGTGAGACCAGGGTGCGCATGTTGCGCTCGTACAGGTTGCGGGTGGTCCGGGAGATGCGATCCTCGAGGTCGATGTCTTGCAGCCAGTACGTCACCAGGTCTTTGAACAGGCTGTCGGGCGTCAGCGCCGTGTCGGCGGGTTGGAACAGGTCCCGGTTGGCGAGCTTGGTCTTCAGTGCCGGCTCGGCGGCGTTGGCCGTGGCACCGGTGGCTTGCACCAGGCGCGCGTGGCCATCCCAGTCCCGGTAGCGGGTTCGCGCCGCGTACCGGCCGGTCGGTGTCTGGCGGGTGTTGATGTCGCCGAAGGTGCCGATAGTCAACCGTTGCCTGGCCATCTCAGCTCACCGCCGATCGGTGCGCCTGGGCTCGCTGGAGGAAGACTCGCGCTGCTGGGCGATCCAGGCGCGCACGTCGGAGATGGCAAACTTCAGGTGCTTGCCGAACCGGTAGGCCGTGGGGCCTTTGCCGTGCACCCGCCAGTCGTAGACCGTGGAGATGGGGATGCCCAGGTAGGCCGCCAGCTCGGCAACGTCCATCAGGGGTTCGAGCCCCCAGTCGTTGGTGGGAGGGGAGGTTAGCTTGTCGTCGTGGATACTCATGCCCAGAAGGTGCGCACGGCAGTCCCGCACGATCGGGAAGAACCGAAACCGACGACGGCGACTCGTACGAGAAGGCCGAATCACCGGCGCTGGAACGCTCAAAGTGATGACGTAGTGATGACTTAATCAAATCTTTAACCTAAAAAGTCCCGGAAACCCTTGAGTTTCCGGGACTTTTGGTCGGGCTGACAGGATTCGAACCTGCGACCCCTTGACCCCCAGTCAAGTGCGCTACCAAGCTGCGCCACAGCCCGCTGCTTCCAAAACACAATTTCAAGATTCGAAACCTGCGGAAGACAACTGTAAGAGCTTACCGCTTTCTAAGAGGACCCAGAAACACATGGCTAGCGATCATCCTGAGGGCGAACCGTGTCGTTATGGCGGGGTTGTCGTCCACTGGTGGCGCGAAATCACCGTGAAGGTAATAAGACCGTCAATGAGGTGTCTGTCGTGGCAGCGCGGGAAGAAGTGAAAAGCATCGAAGCTCTCGGTCATATTCTGCAGCAAGGGCGCCTGATTAGCGGGCTCACGCAACGACAACTCGCTGACACGCTCGAGACCGACCAGAAATACATCTGGGCTGTGGAATCGGGTAAGAACACCATCATTCATGCTGCACTTGCCCGACGGCACCACGCGGATTGCCCCGGCATACGATGTTGCGCCGCAAGCTCACCGCGACAGCGGCCGCAAAATGGCGCTGGCCATCAATCGCACGTATCTGCGCGCCGCAATCACGATAGACGATCTCGTTGTAGAAGGTGAAGCGTGGAATGTGCGGGCACCGCGGGCGGTCATTACCTCAGCGCATGAGGCCACCGACCTGATCGTTCACATGGCACATCCCGTCGAGAACGGTTAGGCCGGGCTCAGCATGACGTCGCCAAGTCCACTAGAAATCTGCTTGAAGGCCGTGCGAGCGGCGGCGGCGAGTAGTTCGTGCACAACCAAGCCGCTCGCTAGGCTGAACGGCATCATGCACATTCGAGAGATCGGTGTGTCGCCACTCAAGGGCGGCCGCCACCAGCCACTTGAAACCGTTTCGCTTGCGGTCGACGGTCCCATCGGTGACCGCGAATTCGCCATCGTCGATCGAAACACCGGCACCATTTTGAAGACGGTTGAGCATCCACTTTTGGTGAGGTGCGAGGCTCGCTGGGCTGACGGCGTGCTCGCCGTGGCGTTTGATGGCCGCCGAGTTGCGGCGGCACCCAAACTGACGGGGGAGTACCTTGATCTGGACTACTGGGGTCGATCCACCGCCATGGAGGTGATCGACGGGCCGTGGGCTGCAGAATTCTCCCAGCTGCTGGGGCGCAGCGTCATCCTCACGCGAAGCACTGTCAAGGCATCTGTGGTTTACGGCGACTCCGTCACGATCAGCACGACGGGTGCGCTCGACCGACTGGCCCGCGAATCGAAAATGGCGGTCGATCCGCGCCGCTTCCGCGCCACTTTCACGATTGACACCGGCGACGCCGACGAGCACGTCGAAGACTTCTGGGCTGGCCGCGAACTCGAGCTCGGGGGAGCCCGCCTCCTCGTGAAGGCCGGTATTCCGCGGTGCGCGGTCATCGACATTGACCCCGACACTGGCGTTCCTGGAACACATTTGCTGAAAATGCTCGCCGGCTACCGGCTGCAGGCCAGCCACATCATGTTCGGTGTTTATGCCGAGGTGATCCGCCAGGGAACCGTGTCGGTCGGCGATGATGTGCGACTGTCGGCCGTTGCAGCCCAATAAAATCAACCACTGTTCGTCTAGCCGACGCAACGGCGTTGCTACTATGAGCGCATGGTAGCCATCGCTTACCTCGATAACCGCACCCAGCGCGCTCTCTCCAATCTCTCTTCGGCCTGTTGGTCGCTCACTGCGGCCGGGCTTTTTCTCGGCTCTGCACTGCTGCAACTCGTTGCCTCGCTGGAGCGATGGGGCGTGCTCATGGGCTCCTCGACGAGCGCAGACACGTCGATCGAAGATCACCGCTTCGACTACTCCTACCCCGCGGACCCGTGGGAAAACCTCGGATCGACGGCACAATTTTTCGGTCTCAGCCTTCTTCTTGTGGCCCTCGGCATACTGGCGATGGCACGTGTGGCCGGCAATAGTCGTGTTAAACGGATGCTTTCCCTCATTACCGCCGCATCCTTCGGCGTCGCCGGTCTGCATGCCCTCGTCTCCGGGCTGCTGGGTGTTCCGTCTCCGCTGCAATTTCTACCGGTTCAGGTGTCGCTAAACCTGGTCGGGGTCGTCGGCCTGATCATTCTGGCTGCGTGCTGGCTGAATACGTCGCGCGCGGCATCCGCTTCGTGCCTGTTGTTGCTCGGCGTCACCTTGCCGGGATATCTCCTGGTCACCTTTCAGATCGCGCCCGCGATAGTCGGCTACCAGTCACACGACACGACCCCCTTCACGGAGACGATCGTCGCCGTGTCGACGGCGGCTGCGGGAGTTGCGATGCTCGTCGCGGCTGGGGTGACAGCTCGCTCGCGTCGCCGAAAGGTTTAGCGCCGAATTTCTGCGTCGGCACGCAGCCGAATCAGCCGCTGCGGGCCATCCTCTTTCAGCTCGGACAGGTCGCTGCGTGAGGAGAGAAAATCGGTGAAGGAGCGAAAGCCGAGCGGCTTCTCGTTGAAGGACGGGTCCATGCGGCGCATCTGGTTCTTGACGGTGCCCGTGTTGAGCCACTCGTCGTCGTCGCCCTTGGCGTGACCGATCTGCAGCGCGCGCACCAGGAGCTCGGTTGCCAGCGTCTGCGGGTCGATGTCTTCGGCCTCGGGCTCGTCGAATTGTGCGTCATCGGTGTGCGAGAACATGGGAATCGTGGTGAACTTGCGAGCCTCGATAGGAGCAGGGTCGGGTGCAATTTCGGCAGGTTCCGTCGCCCGCCTGCTTGACTTGGGCCTCTCTGCAGCGGTCGCGGTGGCTTTGCCGATTCCAGGCAGCGAATCGTAGTCCTCGAACTCATCGCACGCCGCCGCGAGCGAAGTGCTCGTCGAGCCCGCGACGCCAATGCCCACGACGAAGCGACCCAGCCGCTTCGACTTCTGGGCGAGAGCAATGTAGTCGGAATCGCCGGCGATGATGATGACGTGGGTCAGATCGGGCAGCCGAAAGAGGTCTTCAACCACGTCGACAGCCAAACGGATGTCCGCACCGTTCTTGGTTCCGCGCGTCGTCGTGGTGAATAGCTGGGTCAGGTCCACCGCTCGCGACATGAGCTGGCGCTGGTAACTTGCATTGACCGGCACCGACCAGTCGGCGTAGGCACGATTGACGACCAGGGTGCCAAATGACGCGGCGAAGTCGATGATGGCGTTGAAGTCCACCGTCGCCGCGGCGAGCCGGGCGGCGATCTCGGGGTCGGCATCCGGACTCGATTTATTGAAATCGCGGATGCCGTCGCGCTGAAAGGCATTGCGCCCGTGCAACTGCTGATAGCGGGAGATGACGATGTTGTCAAAGTCGATATAGAGGCCGACGCGGGCGTCGTTCGGTTCAGTGATGGTGAGCTCCTTAGCCACGGGCGGAAGACTCAGTTGCGATCCGGTATGTATAGTCTGCGCTGAGCCGCGGGCAGAGGGCAACTCGGTGCGTGGTCAAGCAGCCGGCCCTGGGCACTCAACGAGATCACCGGCACGGTACCAAGGCACTGGACTGGCGGCAGGCGGGAGATACTGGAGGGATGGACGACAAAGATACCCTCGCTGATTTTTTGCGCTCAGCCCGGGCTCGGCTAACGCCAACTAATGTCGGGCTGCCGGTCAACCCGCTGGCGACGGCCCGTCGGGTGCCAGGCCTGCGCCGTGACGAAGTGGCTGCGCTCGCCGGCGTGAGCGTGGACTACTACGCGCGCATGGAACAGGGGCGGGTGACGCAGGCATCCGATGCGGTGGTGAATGCGCTCGCCGGGGCGCTGCACCTGAATGAGGCGGAGCGCTCTTATCTGTTCTCCCTGCTGTCGGCGTCGACCGGTGGGCGCACCCAGCAGCGACAGCGCACCAACACTGTTCGGCCGTCGGTGCGCACAATCATGGACTCGTTCCCCGCGCAGCCAGCGTTCGTGCTCGGCGTTGGCATGGACGTGCTTGCCATGAACGACCTCGCCAAGCTGTTGCTAAAGGACTTCACGAAGGGCTCGAGGCTCGGGCGCAGCATGGCCCGATGGACGTTCCTCGACCCGGCGGCGCGCACTCTGTACCTGGACTGGGACATTGTGGCCTGCGACGTGGCGGCCATGCTCCGTCACGACGCTCGATCGCACCCGAACGACCGGGCACTCAACGAGCTGATCGGCGAGTTGACCGTGAAGAGCGACGAATTTCGTGCGTGGTGGAGTCAACACCGGGTGTGGGAGTGCACGTTCGGAGTCAAGCGTTTCGTGCACCCGATCGTCGGTCGGGTCGACGTGGACTACGAAACCTTCCCGGTTCCGGGCGAACCCGACCAACAACTCTTCGTCTACAGCACGCAACCCGGGTCCGCCTCGAACGACGCCCTGCGCATTTTGGCCTCGTGGCGCACCGATCAAACGGATGCCGCCACGCTCGAGTTGATTCGCTGAAGCTTTAGAACCCTTCGGGCAGACGCGGCAGGTACGGTGCCTCGAGACGGGCGCGCTCCTCGGCGCTGAGCTCGAGGTCGAGCGAGGCGATGGCATCGTCGAGGTGCTGCTGCTTCGTCGCCCCGACGATCGGCGCCGTTACGGCGGGGTTGCCCGACACCCAGGCCAGAGCTACCTGAGCCCGCGGTACCCCGCGTTCGGCGGCAATGTCGGCCACAACGGATGCAACAGCGCGATCGCCATCCTCCGCCTGCGAGTAGAGGGCCTGGCTGACCAGGTCCGTCTCGGTGCGGGCGGTCGTGTCGTCCCAGTCGCGGGTGAGCTTTCCACGCGCGAGGGGACTCCACGGGGTGAGGCCGATGCCGGCATCCGTTACGAGCGGGATCATCTCGCGCTCCTCTTCGCGGCTGATCAGGTTGTACTGGCTCTGCATCGACACGAATGGTGTCCAGCCGTTCACCTGCTGCAGACGCAGGGCCTTCGCAAACTGCCAGGCAAACATTGAGGAGGCGCCCAGGTAGCGCGCCTTACCCGAGCGCACCACGTCATGCAGGGCTTCAAGCGTCTCCTCAAGCGGGGTGAAGGGGTCGAAGCGGTGCACGATGTAGAGATCCACGTAGTCGAGGTTGAGGCGACGCAGGCTGTTGTCGATTTCCTGCAGCACCGCCTTGCGTGACAGGCCGCGCTGGTTGGGTCCTTCACCGACCGGCGAGTAGACCTTGGTGGCCACGACGATCTCGTCGCGGTTGGTGTGCTCCGCGAGTGCGCGGCCGAGGATTTCCTCGCTCGACCCGGCTGAGTAAGCATTTGCGGTGTCGAAGAAGTTGATGCCCGCCTCAACGGCTTGCCGAATGAATGGCCGACTGGTCTCCTCGGTCAGCGTCCAGGCGTGGTTTCCGCGCTCCGGCTCGCCATAGCTCATACAGCCCAGGGCGAGCGCCGAGACATCCAGACCGGTGGTTCCGAGCTTCACGTACTTCATGGGACTCCTTTAATAACGGATGCCCCGGGCCGCGGTGAAAGCTGCGGCCCGGGGCGGTTCGTGCCTGGGTTTTTATCGACTCGCGCGGCTTATGCCGCGCCGGTCGGAGCGCCTACGCGTCGACGCGGGTCTCGTTTGCAAAAGTGGCAACGTCGATAACGAAACGGTAGCGCACGTCGCTGCGGATAACACGCTCGTATGCCTCGTTCACCTGATCGACCGAGATGATCTCAATGTCGGCGCCGATTCCGTGGGCGGCGCAGAAATCAAGCATTTCCTGGGTCTGGCGAATGCCACCGATCTTGGAGGCGCCGATGGAGCGACGCTGGGCGGCGAGCCAAACCATCTTCACACTGTCAGGCTCGGTGGGGATTCCCACGTGCACGAGCGTGCCGTTGAGGGCGAGCAGCTTCAGGTAGCCCTCCAGGTCGAGGTTCGCGGCCACGGTGTTCACGATGAGGTCGAAGTGGTTCTCGAGCTCGGTGAAGGTGGCCGGGTCGCTGGTGGCGTAGTAATGATCTGCGCCGAAACGCAGGCCGTCTTCCTTCTTGCTCAGGGTCTGGCTGAGCACGGTGACCTCGGCGCCGAGCGCGTGGGCGATCTTCACGCCCATGTGTCCGAGACCGCCCATGCCGAGGATGGCGACCTTCTTGCCGGGGCCGGCCTTCCAGTTCGTGAGGGGGGAGAAGAGCGTGATACCGGCGCAGAGCAAGGGAGCGGCTTCGGAGAGCTCGATGCCGTCGGGAATGCCGAGTACGTAGTTTTCGTCGACGACGATCGCGGTGCTGTAGCCGCCGTTGGTGGGGGTGCCGTCGTGGTTGCGGTCATTGTAGGTACCGACCTCGCCCTTCAGGCAGTACTGCTCTTCGCCGGCGAGGCAGTTCGCGCACTCGCGGCAAGAGTCGACGAAGCAGCCGACGCCGACTCGGTCGCCCACCTGGTAGCGGGTGACATCGCTGCCGATGGCAGAGACGATGCCGGCGATTTCGTGGCCGGGAACCATGGGGAACAGTCCAACGCCCCACTCGTCCCGAGCCTGGTGGATGTCGGAGTGGCAGATCCCGGCGAACTTGATGTCGATCGCGACATCGTGGGCGCCGGGGGTGCGCAACTCGATCGTGGTGCGAACGAGGGGCTGGTTGGCCGCGGGGGCGGCGAGGGCAGAAACGGTGGTCGTCATAAAAAAATCTTTCGGTACCGGTGGTGGAATGCGGGGGAACCCCGTGCCGTGGCACGTGTCGGCGGTGACATCCGCTCGCACAACGTTACGCGGTGCCACCGACGTAGTCGGGGCCGGAGCGTGGCACTGTCTGACCTACCCATGGCATCCGCTGCTGGCGTCGGCGCGGCCAGCCTGAGCCGGCTGACCGCGCTGCAGCGGCGTTAGGCCTTTTGAACGGTGATGGTCCAAGCGGCGTCGCCGACGCGGTCGAAATTGGTGACCGGGTAGCCTTCCTCCGCGGC
>NZ_PJJK01000065.1:0-17151 GCF_002929785.1 Cryobacterium sp. Y62
TTCGCCATGCTGCGAGACGGCACCCTCTACGAAACTGAACACCAACTCGCTGCTTGACAAAAACATAGGGGCACCCCCCCGCGCCAGCCTCGACCGCGTCATCATCAACAATTTCGACGCGCTCAACCAGAGCCTTAGGGAAAAGACCATCGTTGTCAGTGGTGGAAACCACACCCAATTATCTCATAATCAACCGTTAAAGTCCTGGTCAAACCCTAAAAAACAGCGAGAAATTCACCGAAAACTACTACTAACTCACACTCCTAGAGGACGACGTGCATCGCCCGGGCGGCATCCGTAATGGAACCGGTGAGTGAAGGGTAGACCGGGAAGGTGCGAGCGACCTCGTCGACCGTGAGCCGGTGCTCGACGGCGAGGGCCAGTGGGAAGATGAGCTCGCTGGCCTTGGGTGCCACGATGACGCCGCCGATGACAGTTCCACTGCCGGTACGGGCGAAGAGCTTCACGAAGCCGTCCTTGATTCCCATCATTTTTGCCCGCGGGTTCACGGCAAGTGGCAACTTGTAGATGTCGCCCTGGGCGAGGCCGTCTTCGATCTGCTTCTGGGTGTAGCCGACGGTCGCGATTTCAGGCTGGGTGAAGATGTTCGCGGCGACGTTGCGGATCTCGATCGGGTTGACGATGTCACCCATCGCGTGGAACACCGCGGTGCGGCCCATCATCGATGCAACGGATGCCAGCGGGATCTCCGTCGTGCAGTCCCCGGCCGCGTAGATGTTCGGAATGGAGGTGCGGGCGACCCTGTTGACCTGGATATGCCCGGACTCGGTGATCTGCACGCCAGCCTGCTCGAGGCCAATATTCGCGGTATTCGGAATAGACCCGACGGCGATGAGGCAGTGGCTGCCCTCGACCGTGCGTCCGTCTTCGAGGGTCGCGACGACACCGGTCTTGGAGCGCTTGACCGAGGCGGCGCGCGACTTCGACAACACGGTCATGCCGTTGCGCTTGAACACGTTCTCGATCACGTTGGCGGCATCGACGTCTTCACCAGGCAGCACCTGATCACGGCTGGAGATCAGGGTGACCTTCGCACCGAGGGCGCGGTAGGCGGAGGCGAACTCCGCTCCAGTGACGCCGGAACCGACGACAATGAGGTGTTCGGGAAATGCCTTGAGGTTGTAGAGCTGGGTCCAGGTGAGAATGTGCTCGCCGTCCGGCAGCGCCGAGGACAGCACGCGCGGGCTGGCTCCCACCGATACGACGATGGTGTCGGCCTCGATGCGGTCGAAGTCCGTTGCGGTATCGTCGCCGGAAGTGGCCACGACGATGGCGTTGGTACCGTCGAGGCGCCCGTGACCCTGCACGTAGCGCACACCAGCCCGGATGAGCGTGGCCTTCATGTCTTCGGACTGCTGACGCGCCAGGGCGAGGAGGCGCTTGTTCACGGCGGCCAGGTTGATCGCGACCTCGGGTCGCAGCGGCTTGCCGGTTTCCCCGCGCACGAAGAACTGCACACCGAGGTCGGTGGCTTCTCCGATGGAGTTCGACGCCTCGGCGGTGGCGATGAGGGATTTGGAGGGGACAACATCCGTTATCACGGCCGAACCGCCGACACCGACGCTTTCGATGAGGGTGACGTCTGCACCCTGCTGTGCTCCGGCGATGGCCGCTTCGTATCCGCCGGGCCCTCCACCTAATACTGCGATGCGTTGCTTGCGTTCGAACTCATAGGCCATGTACTCCATTCTCGTGGCCCGCGCACCCCCCGCCAAACCGCGGGTACGCTCTTATCGCCCAAATTCTCCCTAGAAACGGCTAATTCGAGCCGTATTGTCGCCAGAGTGCCGGTTCGGCGCGCCGATGAGCAGAATTCGTGCAAAATCTCCGCATGGTTGGCGGGGGTTCTAGAGTAGTGAAATGTTCACGAACGAGATCAACCCGTTAGACCTGCCCGAAACTGACCCGTTTGAGGCAGCTCGGTCGGCCGCAGCGGAGATCGCCGGCATCACGGGAGTGCCTCGGCACGACATCGCCCTGACACTCGGCAGCGGCTGGGCCAAGGCGGCCGACCTCATCGGCGAGACGACGCACACCGTGGCCGCAGCCGACATCACCGGGTTCAGCGCCCCCGCGCTGGCTGGCCACGCCGGCACCCTGCGCTCGATTCTGCTGCCCGGCGGCAAGCGCGCGCTCGTGATCGGTGCCCGCACGCACTACTACGAGGGTCACGGCGTGCGCCGGGTCGTGCACAGTGTGCGCACGGCAGCGGCGACCGGAGCGACGACGATGATCCTGACCAACGGGGCCGGCGGCATCCGTGAATCGTGGAAGCCGGGAACGCCGGTACTGATCAGCGATCACATCAACCTGACCTTCGATTCGCCGATCGAGGGCGCAAATTTCGTTGACCTGACCGATCTGTACTCGAAGCGGTTGCGTGATGTCGCGCGTGGCATCGACCCTTCCATCGACGAGGGCGTGTACTGCCAGTTTCGCGGGCCGCACTATGAGACGCCCGCCGAGGTGCAGATGGCCAAGGCGATCGGCGGCCACATCGTGGGCATGTCGACCGCGCTTGAGGCCATCGCAGCCCGGCAGGCCGGCATGGAGGTGCTGGGTCTTTCGCTCATTACCAACCTCGCCGCCGGCATTCAGCCGACGCCGCTGAGCCATGGCGAGGTCATCGAGGCCGGCGCCCTGGCCGAACCGGTGATCAGCGCGCTCCTCGCGCGGATCGTGGCTGCGCTGTGAGCGGCTCGGATCGCGTCAACGCCCGGCAGCCGGTCGAACGTAGCGGCGGTCGCCACTCCGGCCCGCCAGCGGATGCGACTGCTCACGTCACCGCCGCCGACCCGGCCGACGAGACCGAGACTCCCACCCGCGCCCTCCCGATCGTGCAGGACAGCGACGACGCCGGCTCAGAACCGACGGTCGCCATTCCGACCATCACAACCGACGACGCTGATATCGACGACCTTGCGACCGCGCCGGTTGCCCACGAAACCCCGGAGACCCCGACCGACCGCACCGCAGCGCTGTTGCAGGCCGCGCGGGCCTGGCTCAACCAGGACCCAGATCCGGAGACGCAGGCGCAGTTGCGCGCTCTCATCAATGCCGGCGGAGACGGCGACAGCGCAGCGCTGTCCGATCTGCATTCCCGTTTCGATACCCGGCTCGCCTTCGGCACGGCCGGGCTGCGCGGTGAGATTTCCGCCGGACCGAACCGCATGAACCGCGTACTCGTCTCGCAGGCCGCCGCCGGCCTGGCTACCTACCTGCTGCGACACGCTGCGCCCGGGGTGACCCCGTCGGTCGTCATCGGCTACGACGGACGCAAGAATTCACACGTCTTCGCGACCGACACCGCGGCGGTGATGGCGGGCGCGGGAGTGCGCGCCATCCTCTTGCCACGGCTGCTGCCCACGCCCGTGCTCGCCTTCGCCGTACGGCATCTCGACGCAAGCTGCGGCGTGATGGTTACGGCCTCGCACAACCCTCCGAACGACAACGGCTACAAGGTGTATCTGGGCGGCGTGAACAATGGCGCGCAGATCGTCTCCCCCGACGACAAAGCCATCTCGGACGAGATTCTGCGCGTCGCCGCCGACGAGCACGTGCCGCACCTGCCGCGCGCCAGCTACGAGACCGCCGAAGAAACCGTTGTCCAGGCATACATCGCCGAAACGGCCAGCATTGCCCACACGCCGCGGGCGCAGGTGAACTCGGTGTACACCGCCATGCACGGCGTCGGCTGGGACACCACCCGCCGCGTGCTCGAAAAATCCGGTTTCGACCTGCCGACCCTGGTCGACGCGCAGATCGCGCCCGACGCGGCCTTTCCTACCGTCGCCTTTCCGAACCCTGAAGAGCCCGGCGCGATGGACCTCGCCTACGAGACCGCGCGTGAGGTGAATGCCGAGCTCATTATCGCCAACGATCCCGACGCCGACCGGCTTGCCGTCGCCATCCCCGACATCTCGAGCGTGAGCGGTTATCGCCGGCTCAGCGGCAACGAGGTCGGAGCGATTCTGGGCTGGCGCGCCGCGGCCCTGGCTACTCCTGACGTCTCAGACCCGGGCGCTCTCGCTTGCTCGATCGTGTCATCGCCGGCTCTGCACGCGGTAGCGGATGCCTACGGCCTGCGTTTCGTCGAAACCCTTACCGGGTTCAAATGGGTATCGCGGGTTCCGGGCTTGGTTTACGGTTTCGAAGAGGCGCTCGGATACCTGGTCAACCCGGATAGCGTGCGCGACAAGGACGGTATCTCGGCAGCCGTCGCCCTGCTGTCGCTGGTCAGCGACCTCAAGTCGGAAGGAACGACCCTCGCTGGCTACCTTGAACGGTTCAGCGAGAAGTTCGGACACTACGCCTCTGGGCAGATCTCGGTGCGGGTCTCCGAAGTCTCCACGATCGCCCTGGTCATGACACGCCTGCGGGAATCCCCGCCGACCCATGTCGGACGCATTCGTGTCGACGAGATCGACGACTTTCGGTGGGGGCTGGGTGACCTGCCGCCGAGTGACGTGTTGCGCATCCGTTTGACCGACGGATCGCGCGTCATGGTGCGCCCGAGCGGTACCGAACCCAAGCTCAAGGTGTATATCGACACCCGCAGCACGGTCGGCACGCTGGTCGAGCGCCGTGCCGCGGCGCAGGCGGCCCTCGATGAGCTCGACCGCGGGATGCGCGCGCTGATCGAGTAGGTGGGGCAACCACTCGCCGGGCCCACCTTAGGGTTCTAGGCCCGGGACCGGAAGCAATGGTGACGGCGACGGTTAGCGGAGCAGGGACACCGCCCGGGCGATGACGAGGGCCAGCAGCACGAAACCTCCGAAGGACTCTAGCCCCATAAGCGCTTTGGCGCGCAACGACAGCGGCATCGTGTCGGTCGGGCTAAACGCCATGGAATTCGACAGCGAGAAGTAGACATAGTCGAAGAACGACGCGACCCAGCCGGTGCGCTGCGACGATCTCGCGGCTACCTCCTCGATGGCGTCGTGGTCTTCGTCCTGCGGAAAGCGAAAGTCGGCCGGGGGAAAGTCTGCCCGATCGGCGTGACGCCTCGAGACCGGGCCGCCGCGGTCGAGTTCCCAGTAGACCAGGGCGAACGCGATGACGTTGGTCACCCACACCTGCAGGGCCGCGAGCAGCAGGGTCGGCCCGTCATTCTTGTCGCCCGAGGTGAGCTGGATTACGAGCTGAACGAGTGCGACCTCGTTGGCCGCGACCAGCAGCACGGCCTGACCGGTCGCGAGGTATTTCGACCAGCGAGTTTCACGGTGTAGTCGGTACGGGTTGAGGGCGAGGAGCGGTATCAGCATGGCAAGTCCGATGGCGACGACCGTGTACCGCAGGCCGGGCAGGAATGTGCTCGGCAAGGTGGCATACAGCGTGAGTGCAACAAACAACCCCAGTACGGCCGGCCACCGGTGCTCGGCCCGTGCGCCCTGTTTCACACTGTCGCTCATGCGCTGAGCATAGGCCCGTGGCGCGTTATGCACCGCACCAGGCGAACTTCAATGCGCTGGCGAGAACCGGCGCCCGGCGCCAGGCCCCAAACACGGAGGTGACGGTAGGTGTCGTCGACGTCGCGGCCGCCGGTGATTTGCCAGATCTTCGCGACCGGATCGGGGCTAGGAACCCAGCGCGATGGCGAGCTTAGCGACGAGTTCGTCGACGTCGAAATAGTTGTTGATGACGATCACGTCGGCATTGGTCTTGCCAATCGCGCCGACGAGCTCCGACGAACTCAGGATGACCTGGGCATCAGCGGCAACAGAGCGCACGCCGGCAACATCGGTTGCCTGCACGCTCGCCTCGATCTCGAGCCGCTCGAGCGCGCGCTCGGCGTTGACCTTGAGAATGGCCGAAGTGCCGAGGCCGATGCCGCACATCACGACGATCTTCACGAGAAGACGCTCTGCACGAATTCAGCGGTGGTCGCGCCGGCCAGCGCCGGAATCACCGCAGGGTCATTGAACACGTTGGCGAGTTCGGCGACGAACTGCAGGTGGTCGTCGGCGCCGGTCACGGCCAGGCCGACGATCACGCTGACCGGGTCGTTGTGCGGGTGCCCGAAGTCGACCGGCTCGGCCAAGGTGACGACGCAGAGACCGTCGGTGAGAACATCCGCTCCCGGACGGGCATGCGCGAGCGCGAGCCCAGGCGCGATCACGATGTAGGCACCGAATTCATGAATCACCGCGATCATGCGATCGGTATAAGCGGGTGTGGCGGCTCCGGAACGCACGAGGGCGTCGCCGGCGGCCGTGATGGCCGCCGTCCAGTCGTCAACGTGCGCGCCGATCGTGATGGCGTCAAGCGGAAGGTGCGGAAGTGACATGGTTACTTTCGGTTGTGGGGCGGTGCTGGGCGAGCCAGCCGGCCCTCCAGAACGGTACTAGGCGTCGCCGAAACCCGCTTCGATGGCTTCGACGAGTTCTTCGCGGTCTTCCAACGGCAGAAAAGCCGCGTGGGCAGCGTTGAGCTGGAAGATCTCGAGGTCGCCGAGGTCGTAACCGAAGGCATCCGAGAGCAGAGCGAGTTCCTGGGACAGGGTGGTGTCGCTCATCAGACGGTTGTCAGTGTTGACGGTGACCTTGAAACCGAGCTGGTACAGCAGGTCGAAGGGGTGGTCGAAGAGCTCCTCACCCCAGGCGGCGACCGCTCCGGTCTGCAGGTTCGAGGACGGGCTCAGCTCGAGCGTGATCTCACGGTCGCGCACCCACTGGGCGACCGGTCCGAGGGTGACGAAGGTGTTGTCGTCGTCTTGGCGTTCGATGGTGACGTCTTCGGCGAGGCGAACGCCGTGGCCGAGGCGCAGCGCGCGGCCGTCGAACAGGGCACCCCGGATGCTGTCCAGCCCGTCGGCCTCGCCGGCGTGCACGGTGACCGGCATGAACTCGCGGGCCAGCAGGTCGAAGGCGCCACGGTGATTGCCGGCCGGGAAGCCGGCCTCGGCGCCGGCGATGTCGAAGCCGACGACGCCGTCGAAGCGATAGCGCACGGCGAGTTCGGCGATTTCAAGGCTGCGGTTGGCGTGACGCATCGCCGTGATGAGCTGGCCGATACGGATGCTGCGGCCCGACTGCTCGACGTTCTCGATGCCGGCTTCGATGCCGTCCTGCACGGCTTCGACGACCTCGTTCAAGGTAAGGCCGCGAGCCAGGTGCTGCTCGGGAGCCCAGCGAATCTCACCGTAGATGACGCCGTCATCGGCGAGGTCCTCGACGAATTCGCGGGCGACCCGGCTGAGGCCCTCGCGGGTCTGCATCACTGCGGTGGTGACGTCGAAGGTCTTGAGGTAATCCACGAGCGAGCCGGCGTTGGACTGATCGGAGAACCACTCGCCGAGCGCGTCGGCATCCGTTGTGGGAAGCACGAAGCCGATGGAGTCGGCTAGTTCGATGATCGACTGCGGACGCAGCCCGCCGTCGAGGTGGTCGTGCAGGGAGATCTTGGGCAGGGTATTGATGCTCGTGCCGCCGCCGGGCATGAGGAATTCCTCGATCAAAGTCATACGAACAAGCTCCTCGGTACGGGGACGGGTGTGAACTACAACCGCTCGCCCAGCTTATCGGAGCGCCTCTGCACGGACCATGAGTAATACGGCGAGCGAATGCCGCGGGTGAGTGTTGCAGCGGTTTGGCGTGTGGCGTGTGGCGTTTGGCGTTTGGTCGAAGGGCAGACCTTCTCGTTGCCGATTATGGGGTGTGCTGGAACCCTCTTCGGGCGCTGAGCTCGAAGTGTGGTGAGCGGGCAGCACTGCGGCGCCTGTCGCATCACGCCGCGCGGGAGCTGCGCCAGTGCGCGGGCGTCGCGCGAAGCGGCTCGACACCCGCGTCACGTCAAATCGTCGTCGCAGCCGGCACTGTCGGCCACCCGTGAATACGCCCGGGGCCGCGGCCCGCCGCGTGACTTCCCTTGGTCGACCGGGTTGGATGGAACACACGACGACCCGGAGATTCATGACGAAGACAACGCACCCGAACGACATCACCGTTCCCGACCTGCACGGCAAGCTCGCCGTAGTCACCGGCGCCAACAGCGGCCTCGGATTCGGCCTCACCGGGCGCCTCGCGCAGGCCGGGGCCGAGGTCGTCCTCGCCGTGCGTAACGAAGAGAGAGGCACCGCGGCCGCAAACAGCATTCGCGAGCAGACCCCGGAGGCGACCCTGAGCATCCGTCATCTGGATCTGGCCTCGCTCTCGAGCATCGCCGGTTTCGGTGCGGAACTCACGAAAGAGGGACGCCCGATCGACCTGCTGCTCAACAACGCCGGCCTCATGATGCCGCCGGTGCGCGACGAGACCGAAGACGGATTCGAGCTGCAGTTCGGTACCAATCACCTCGGCCATTTCGCGCTCACCGCACACCTTCTGCCCCTGCTGCGGGCTGCCGGGACCAGCCGGGTCGTGAGCCTCTCGAGCTTGATTGCCCGCACCGGTCGCCTCGATTTCAACGACCTGCAGGGCCTGCGCTATCGGGCACACCGGGCCTACGGACTCTCCAAACTCGCCACGCTCATGTTCGCCCGCGAGCTGAACCGACGCAGCGTCGTCGACGGCTGGGGCGTGCGCAGCGTTGCCGCGCACCCGGGTGCGACCGTCACCAACCTGCAGATCTCCGGTCCCACCCACAACGGTGCGTCGGCCCGGCTCTTTCTCGCCGCTAACTCGGCTTCGCACCATATCGGCTGGCTGTGGCAGCAGATCGACCAGGGTATCCTCCCTGCCCTGTACGCGGCGACCAGCCCGGCGGCGGCCGGCGGCGGCTACTACGGCCCTGGCGGGTTCGGCGAGCTCACCGGCGCCCCCGCACCCGCCAAGCTGCCCCCGCAATCACTCAGAGAAGCGGATGCCCGCCTCCTCTGGTCGATCTCGGAGGAACTCACCGGAGTGACCTACCCAACCGCCTAGTAAAGCCACCCCTGCGCCCGACAGAACCCAAATCAGCCCCGCACCGAGCGCCTACCAACCGACCACGAGCCGCACCACACCCACGGTTCAGCTGTCAATCACGTTCACCAGCACCCGGGCCAGGCGCCGGCGGATGATGTGGTCGTTGGCCTCGACCCTGTGCATGGTAACGTGGCGCATCCGCTCAATGATGGTCATGCTGCCGTGCGCGATGAACGCGTCCAGCGCGCCGTAGATCACGTCGACCGGTACCTCGAGGCTCGCGATATCGCTCACCACGGTTTGCGATTCGATGCAGTGCTCCATCGACTTGATGAACGGCGTCCAGGTCTTCTCGGTCAGCTCGAAGGTGCCCTTGGGCAGCAGCCGTGTGATGATCGACGCGTTGGCGAGCGTGAAGTCCTTGTTGGCGCGCAGAAAATCGTAGGCCCGAAGGTAGGCGCTGACCCGCGCCTTGACCCGCGGATCCCCAATATCGCTCGGCGAAACGTAGACCGGCGGACCGACCAGCACCATGCGCGACACCGTGCCGCTGCCAGTCAGCCTCCGCCAGGCGCTCGCCCCCAGGCCCTGCCCCTGCATCGCGGCGTAGCGGGTGCTGATCAGGCTGCCGAGAGAGTGGCCGACCAGCACGAACGGCTCGCGCAGTTTCAATGAGCGGATGGTCGCGGCCAGGGCCCCGACATGATCCTCCAGCCGGTACTCGCAGCCATCCGGTGCCGGTGACTGCCCGAAGCCCAGAATGTCCACCGCGATCACCCGATGATTCGGGGTGAGCAGCGGGATCACCTCGTAGAAGGTAATCGAAGACGACGCGATGCCGTGCACAAGAATGACAACCGGGCCGGTACCGGCATCCGTTGCCACGTGCAACAGCGGTGGGCGGGACCGACGCACTCTGCGCATCCGTTTTGCGCACCAGGTCATGTGCTAATTATCGTCGCGCAGCGTGGCCTTGAAGTCGTTCTTGGACTCGGTGGCAGTGCGCTCGGCCTCGGCGTGCTTGACCTCACCCTCGGCCTTCTTCACCTTGGCGTCGGCCTTGGCCTCGTCGACCCGGTCTTCGATGCGGTCCTTGGCGTCATCTGCCGCCCGGCCGATTTTTTTGCCGGTGGCATCGAGCGCATCCTTGGCATCGTCTACGAATCCCATGTTGTCCTCCTGGTCGAGTTTGCAGTCGGGCTGAACCGCCGACTCCCTGACCATACTTCGGGGGGTAGGCACCGAGTCCCAATTGTGATCCGACTCCCAGACTGCCCCCAGACAGCGCGCCCACCCCGCTCGGTACGGTGAATCATGAGACGAACCTGGGGTGTGATCGCGGTCCTGCTGGCGACCGTGTTGTTGGCGGGATGCACGGCGAATAGTGGTTCGGTGAGCACGGACTCATCGGAGGGCACGGGCTCGTCGAATGGCGTCGTCGGCGGGGCCGCGCCGGAACAGGGCTTTTCGGACGACAAGGCCGCCACCGAAAGCGTCGTTACCGGCAGCACCGGCGACGTGAACACGTCCAACCGCGATGTCATAACCACCGGGTCCGTATCGATCACGGCCACCGACCCGGTCGCGGCGAGCGAATCCGCCGTCACCATCACCGAACAGGCCGGCGGACGCGTCGACAGTCGCAGCGAAAACCCGGGCACCCCCAGTCAGCCGGCAAGCGCTAACCTCACCCTGCGCATTCCGTCGGACGAACTCGACCGTACCCTGGCCGAGCTCAAGAAACTCGGTCGGCTCAACTTCGTCTCGCTCAACGCCCAGGATGTGACACAGCAGAGCCAGGACCTCGACGCCCGGATCACGGCTCTGACCACCTCGGTCGACCGGTTACTGGCGCTGATGGCCTCGGCGACGAGCACAACCGACCTGATCAGCATCGAAGACGCTTTGTCGAGTCGGCAGGGTGAGCTCGAAAGCCTGCAGTCTCAGCGCGACTTTCTCGCCGATCAGATCGATTATTCGACCGTCCAGCTCGAATTGGTAACGGAGGGCACCGTGGCCTCCGGCGGCCCCGACAACTTCTGGACCGGCATCATCGCCGGTTGGACGGCCCTTGTCGCCGCCCTCGGCGGCCTGCTGATCGGCCTCGGAGTGGCCCTGCCCTGGCTCATCATGCTGGCAATTTTCGGGGCAATTGTGCTGCTGATCGCGCGGGTGTTCGCGCGGCGGCGCAAGGCTGCATAGGCTTGTCTCTGTGACCGAGTTTTTCCCTGCTAGGGCCCTGCCCGAAACCTCTCCGGCAGCGCCCGTTTTTGTACCCGCGACCCAGCCGGTGCTGTCTGACCAACTGCTGGCCAGAATCCGCTCAAGGGCCGCCGGGTATGACTGGGCCAACGCCTTCTTCACCGAAGATCTCGAGGTGCTCGTCGCTGCCGGCTACCTGCGCGCCCTCGTGCCGGTGCAGTTCGGCGGACTCGGCCGCACCCTGCAGCAGAGCGTGCGCGAGCAGACCCGGCTCGCCGCCCACGCCCCGGCCACCGCCCTCGCTGTGAATATGCACCTGATTTGGACCGGTGTTGCTGCCAGCCTGCACGCACAGGGCGACCACTCGCTCGATTTTCTGCTCGAGGAAGCCGGCCACGGCGAGATCTTCGGCTTCGGCGTGAGCGAACCCGGCAACGACCTGGTGCTGTTCAGCTCGCAAACGGATGCCCTCCCCCAGGCCGATGGTGGTTACCGGTTCACCGGCACCAAGGTGTTCACCTCACTCTCCCCCGCCTGGACCCGACTTGGCACCCTCGGCCTGGATTCCTCCGACGCGACTGACCCCGCGATCGTCTGGGCGTTTCTCGATCGAGCGGATGCCGGCATCCGCTCGAAAGACGACTGGGATACCCTCGGCATGCGCGCCAGCCAGAGCCAGAGCACCGTGCTCGATGGCGCTCTGGCCCGCCCCGACCGGGTCGTGCGCCGGCTGCCGGTCGGCCCGAACGGCGACCCGCTCGTCGCTGGCATCTTCGCCAACTTTGAAATTCTGCTCAGCGCCGTGTACACCGGAATCGGCCAGCGCGCGCTCGAACTCGCCGTCGCGGGCGCACACCGGCGCACCTCGCTGAAGAACGACGGGCGCACGCACGCCCAGGATCCGGTCGCGCGGTGGCGGGTCGGGGACCTCGTCATTGCGATGGATGGCATCTATCCGCAGATCGACGCCCTCGCCCGGGCGGTCGACGAGCGTTCGTTCACGGTCGGACCGGCCTGGTTCGCGCAGCTCTCCGGGCTCAAATACCGGGCCACCCAAAACGCCAAGTTCGTCGTCGATACCGCAGTGCAGGTTGCCGGCGGCTCCGCCTACGCCACATCCTCCGAATTGGCCCGGCTCTACCGCGACGTGCTCGCGGGTTTCTTCCACCCCTCCGACGCGGACTCCGCGCACGGCACCGCCGCAGCATCCGTTCTCGGACCCCTCGATTTGCCCACCTCATGAGTTTCAGTAAAACCACCGCCATCACCCTCGACCACTCCGGCTATACCCGGGCCGTGCTCGACCTCACCATGCGTCTCGCCGAGGTTATCTTCACCGCCGGCGCCGGCGCCGAAGACGCGACCGCCGCCATGATCGCACTCACCCGAGCCTACGGGCTCAAGGGCACCGACGCGAACATCACGCACACCATCATCACGCTCACGCAGGAAGACCCGGCGACGCACGAGTCGATCACCCGCAGCCGCAACGTGAAGTACCGCTCCCTCGACTATTCCAAGCTCACCGCCACCTCGGAGCTGATCGCGGACATCATCGAGAAGCCGATCGAGGTCGCCGAGGCCCGCAAGATCCTCGCCACCATCGTCAGCTCCAAGCCGCAGGTACCCAAACAATGGCGCCGCATCGGCTGGAGCCTGGTCGGCGCCGGCGCCGCCGTGCTGATCGGCGGCGGTCCGACGGTGATCGTGGCCGCGTTCATCGCGACCTGGATCATCGACTGGGCCACTTCGGCGCTCGACCACCACCAGGTTCCGCTGTTCTACCAAACCGTGGTCGGCGGTGCGGTCGGCCCGCTCGTCGCCGCGATCGTGCGGGTGATCGACCCAACGGCCAACCCCTCGCTCGTGGTCGTTGCCACCATCATTATGCTGCTGGCCGGTGTCACCACCTTCGGTGCCGTGCATGACACACTGTCGGGGTTTTACCTGACCGGCACCGCCCGGCTGGTCGAAGCGCTGCTGATCACGGCGGGCCTGGTCACCGGAGTCTCGGGCTCTGCGCTGTTCCTGGCCCGGTTCGGTCTGCTGCTCGAGATCGACTCGAACCCGATCGTGACGATCGGCGTACTGCCGGTGCTGCTCGTGGCGGCCCTGGTCATCGTGATCGGCTTCGCGCTGGCCGTGCAGGTGCCCTGGCGGGCGATCTGGGTGGTCTGCGTGCTCGGCGCGCTCGCCGAATTTCTGTTCGTGGCTGCGATGGCCGGCGGATTCGGCCTGGTCTGGGCCTCGGCGGCGAGCGCCCTCGGCGTCGGCCTGCTCGCGGCGGTCGCGGCGCGCATGGTGCGCACGCCTCCGCTCGTGATCATGGTGACGGCGCTCGTGCCGCTCGTGCCCGGACTCACCCTGTTTCGCGGGCTGCTCCAGCTCTCCGAGGGCGATATCAATGGTCTGCTCGCGCTGCTCACCGCTGCCGGCATCGCGATGGCCCTCGCCGCCGGCGCACTGCTGTCCCAGTACATTGTGCAGATCGTCTGGGGCCCGGCTCGCCGACTGCAGCGCCGCTTCGTCGGACCGCTCATGGCTCTGCCGGTGCGACGCGGCCGCGACGCAACCAAGCGCATTTAGCGCGTGCGGCAGCATCCGCTGTCAAACGGATGCCGCAGCACGCGTCAGTTGGGAACGTCCGCCTCGTCCGCTTCGATGTGGTCTTCCTCGACGAATCGATACGGGATGGGCTCGTCAGTTTCGCGGCCACGCTTATAGGTGCGCGTGATCGTTTCGGTGTCTTCGACCGCTTCGAGCACCAGCACGTTCTGATACTCACCGTCGATGTATTCCAGTTCAACCTCGGTTCCGGCGGCAATCGGGTTGGGTCCAAAGAGAACTGCCCGGTAAGTGGCGCTGTGGCTCATGACGTTACCTTTCGACGAACGGGTTCACTGTAGCGCCAGCATACGACACACCGACAGCCGTGCACAGGGCTCCGACCGGGTTCGACGGTTCCGGTAACGCGGTCGGCTGCAGAGATGACGGATGCCGCAAACCCGCGTATTCTCGAGGAGACGGAGCCCCACGGCTCGGCGCGAAGGAGTACACAATGGCTGACAAATCACCGAAAAAGGACGCAACCAAGAAGGTTGCCGACAAGTCCCTCAAGGAAAAGAGGGCCGACAAGAAGGCGAAGTCTGAAGAGACCGCTTCTCGGGCCCGCAAGAGCTAGGTTCTGCATCTTCTCGGTGCTTCTGGTACGACGTACCCTGGCACCACGCGCTGCATCTGGCGCTCGAGGTGCCGCCACGATAGTGGCGGCACCTTTTTTCGTCGGCATGACCGATAGCATCCGCTTGTGAAAGGACCAGCCATGACCCTGCCCACCGAAGACACCCGCGTGCTCTACCCGAGCGGCGCCGTCGACGCGCAGGCGACAGTGCTGCACTCCGAGCCGCTGCCGGACGGACGCTCAGCCGTGCTGCTCGATGCGACCTGCGTGCATCCGGTCGATGCTGGCTGGCCCGATCAGGGCCCTGACCAAGCCTTGCTGCATCACGGCGCCGCGTTCTGGCCGGTCGAGGACTGCATCGTCGGAGCGACCGACGGGGCTGCGCTGTATATCGGTGCGGATATTCCGGTAGCCAAAGGCACCCCGGGCTGGTCCTTCGTCGTGGTGCACGTCGTCGACGCGGCCGGATTGAACGCCGGCGATAGCGTCACGGTCGAGGTTGACGAGGGCCTGCGCGACGCCACGAGCGCCGGACACACCATCTGCCATCTGGCCTCCCTCGCCCTGAATGACGCTCTCGCCGAGCGGTGGAAAAAAGAGGTACGCCCCGACGCGCTTGGCCACCCCGACTTCGACGGCCTCGCCATCGACGAATCACTGATCGGCCAGAACGCGTCGGTTGATACCTATCGGCTCGGCAAATCCCTGCGCAAGAAAGGCTTCTCAGTCGACGGCTTCGCCGAGTCGCTCGCGTCGATCGAAGCGGCCATTAACACGACCCTCCTCGCGTGGACCGTGACGGATGCCGCAGTGCGCATCGACCGCGACGGTGATCTGTTGACGGATCGCCGCTACTGGGCCTGCGAACTGCCCAATGCGACCGTGCGCATCCCCTGCGGCGGCACCCATGTCGAGTCGCTCGGCACGCTCGGTGTCGTGACCGTGACGCTCGGCCTGCACGACCAAGACGGCACCGACGTGCTCACCATGAACACTTCCGCCACGCGTTAGTTTTCACGCATCCGGGGCAATTTGCGGGGACAATCGGGGCATCCATCACGCACCTTGCACGGTTAATCTGCGAGAGATTGCGCATTTCCGCCTCTAAGGGCACAATTCAGGGGTACCCGGTCAGAGAGGACCAGCCATGAGCATTGTCGTTGAGAGCCCGAAGATCGGCGGTACCGAAATGGATGCGCCCAGCCCCGAATTTTACACCGGCTCCACCACCGATTTCTTTTCCTACCAGGATTTCCTTACCGCTGACGAGCGGAATCTGGTAGCCACAGCCCGCGCGGTGTTCGAACGCGAGATTCGACCCGTCGTCGCCGAGCACTGGAACAACGAGACGTTCCCGTTTGAAATCATCCCCGCCCTGACTACCCTGAACCTCGTCGACCTGTGTGCGCGCGGCGACAATTTCTTGCTGCACGGGTTCATGACCGTCGAGCTCTCCCGCGTCGATGCCTCTATCTCGACCTTCGTCGGCGTGCACAGCGGCCTGTTCGCAGCGGCTATCGCCCAGCTCGGTACCGACGACCAGCGCGACCGTTACCTCGCTGATGCTGTCTCCCTGCGCAAGATCGGCGCGTTCGCGCTCACCGAACCGAACCACGGCTCCGATGTCTCGCGCAATATGGAGACAACCGCTACCCGCACGGGCGACTTTTGGACCCTGAACGGCGTCAAACGCTGGATCGGCAGCGGAACCTTCGCGGCCAATGTGCTGGTCTGGGCGCGCGACACCGCCGACGACCAGATCAAGGGCTTCATCGTCGACGCGACCTTAGACGGGTTCACTGCCGAGAAGATCGAGAACAAGATCGCCCTGCGCATTGTGCAGAACGCCACGATCACCCTGCAGAACGTTGTGGTCGCCGAACGCGACCGACTGCCCGGTGCAACGAGCTTTCGCGATACCAACCGGTTACTCACCAATTCGCGGGTCTGGGTCGGATGGCAGTCCGTAGGCCTGCAATTCGCCGCTTATGACTATGCGCTGCGCTACGCGCTCGAACGCCGACAATTCGGCAAGCCAATCGCCTCGTTCCAGCTCGTGCAAGAGAAGCTGGTGCGCATTCTCGAGAATGCGACCACATCGCTCGGCCTGATGGTGCGCATCGCCCAGCTGCAACAGGCTGGAACGCTGCGGCCGGAGCACGCCGCGATGGCCAAGGCTTCAGCCAGCGCGCGCATGCGCGAATCCGTGGCGCTGGGCCGTTCGGTGTTCGGCGGCAATGGCATCTCCACCGACTACGGCATGGCCCGCGTCTTCGCCGACGCCGAAGCCCTGTACACCTACGAGGGCAGCTACGAGGTCAATACCCTCGTGGTCGGCCGCGCGATCACGGGCATCTCCGCGTTTCAATAATAGGCCCCAAGGCATCCGCCCGCCGAGCTGTGACATTGCGCTGCCGGCGGGGTGTACTCCGGGTTCGAGAGTGCGTCCACCGGCAGCCGGGGCGCTGGCTTGGGCGCGACGACCGACGGCAGCGCTTCGAAGACGATTCCGAGGCGACGCCCGATGATGATGGCACCTATCTGCGCGCGGCCCAGATCGCTGACGCCAACGGGATCGTGCAGTTCACCACCGTCTGGCCTGGCTGGTATCGGGGCGGGACCGTGCACATTCGTTTGAAGGTGCACGTGAACAAGCCTTTGACGATCGAGACCACCACAGCGGGCTACCTGGGTTACATCAACCTGGATGTGGGCGCGGTCTGAAGTTTTAGCGGCCATCCGGTTAACGAGGTGTGAGTTTAGAACCATTTCAAGCGAATTTCTGGCTCAAACTCACACCTCGGCGAAGCGGATGCTGTTAGACGCGTTCGAAGATGGCGGCGAGTCCCTGCCCGCCTCCGATGCACATGGTTTCGAGGAGGTAGCGGCCTTCGGTGCGCTGCA
>NZ_PJJK01000067.1:0-19796 GCF_002929785.1 Cryobacterium sp. Y62
CTACTACGCTGAAACAAACGGCCCGATAAATATCGAAGCCGCCAACAAAACGGCGGTATGAAACCCGGGACGGTTCAAAGTAACGTTCAGACAAAAAAGGTCACCCAAGCGTGCGCCAGGGTGACCTCTACTCGTCAGCGGTGGCGTCGGCCAACCTCAGCCCCAGCTCGCCGCTTAAGATATCGAAATACGAGCAAACCGACGAGTACGACAAATAGTAAGACCATCCCTACCATTGCGATTAGCGTGGGAGGGTCAAAAATGATCGCATCGGTAACGTACGGGGCGTAAAACGTATCTGAATACATCCGCACTTCCTCTTGATTACGGCATAACCCAAGTCGCGTAGGCTGAGTCATCGCCAACATAAATGTTCAAATAAGTCGTTTGAGACCCAACGCTCGAGGTGGCTCTTCCAGAGTAGGTTGCTCCCGCCGATGTCCAGGATGTTTCTTGTCCAACGAAATTGGACCTGCCCGGGAGAGTGCAAGTGTACCCTCCGGTGCAGGTCTGACCTGGGTTGTTGGTGCTCCATAGCTGATCATTGTCCTGGCCTCGAACGAGGATATAACTCGCATAGAACCAGTGAACGACCTGCCCGGACCCGCCGCGCACTAGGCAGTTGTCGCGGTTTGCATAGCCCGACCCGATCGTCGCGGTGCAACTCGTGATGCTTGTATCGGATGCTCTGCTCGTTGAACCGGCACGCGGTTCTGTGGAGGCGAAATCCGTTGGATCCGAAATTACAGCGGGCTCGACCTGCACATCGGCTAGTCTGATCGACCCATCCTCAAACGTCTCCGTTGTACGCTGGAAGACGCCCACCACCGAAGTTTTGGTACTGATGGACGACACATTTGAACGCTCGGATGACCGCACCAACCAGCGCAACGGCACCCGGTCGCGCGTCCTCACGACGATGGCCGGGGACCTGAATCTGAAGATCCCCAAGCTGCGCCAAGGGTCATTCGTCCCCGCCTTCCTCGAACGGCGCCGACGCGTTGACCAGGCCTTGTTCGCCGTCGTCATGGAGGCTTACCTCCACGGCGTCTCGACCCGGAAAGTCAAGGCCCTCGGCGCCGACACAGGCATCTCCAAATCCGAAGTGTCCCGGATCTGCGCGGATCTTGACGGTGAAGTCGCCACGTTCCGTGACCGTGACCTCGGCGTCCAGCGGCGCGGCCTGGGCGATGGCTTTGTCGTGATCGATGCTTCGCAGCTGAATTACACATTGGCATTTCCCGTGACGGATGAACTCCACGCAATCGCCTGATGGATTCGAACTCATCAGTGGGTGGTTTGGTCAGTCGCTGCTACGCAGTTCGCTTGCCCACGCACCGAACCGCGCTCTCATCACCTTGACTTGGTCCTCGTCGACGCCGTATCCCGCGAAGCGTTCAGGAGCTATTCGGTGCACGATCAGCTCATTGGCCGCACGGTGAGGATCTGCTCGGCGCGGCCAATCGCCCCAAGCTCGTCGTGCAGCACGCTGCTAGTGAGGCCGAGGCCGGCCGCACCGAACGTGACGGTGGTATCGAGTCCGACCCAGTTGCCGGTCGGCTGCCGGTATAGGTGGATGGTCAGATCGAGATTGGGGAACATCCAGTCCATGGGCGACTCGCGAACAGCGACCCCGTTGGCGGTGTCGACCAGCGCGATGAACGAGGCGTGCGGGCTGCTCGGCTGCCCCGCGACGAGCGCGACATCCGTGCGCAGCCATGCGCTCGCCTTGCCGGGCTGCGGGGGTGCAAGGGTGCTCATTTCCAAGGACGCGACGAAACCGCCCGGCCAGGTGTCGGCCATCGACCCAGGGACACCCGTGTCGGGTGACGGCAGCGGCACCGATTCCCCGCCGGCAACAGCCGTGGTGTCGGTGGTCGCGATATACCAGGCGCGGGCGAGCACGGCCGCCCGACCCGCGATGATCACGGTCGCCTCGAGCAATTCGATGGTGCGGCCCGGGCGGATGGTATCTACCGTGATTTCGCAGACATCCGCTGCGAGGAAGCCGAGGATGTCGAAGCTGATGCGCCCGAGCTTCTTGTCATTGCTACCTTTATCGGTCGCGGTCCTGTGCCGGTCGATGGCGTGCACGATTAAGCCGCCGAGGGGACTGAAGTGGATCTCATCGGCTTGCCAGGCGCCGCCAGCATAGTCGGTTGGTCGGTAGCGGCCGGGGGCAATCGGGGCGAAATAGGCATCCATCAGACGGTGTACTCCAGTGCTTCCAGTGCATGAAAAAGATCGACATTCGATCACGAGCGTATCCCGTGCATCGAAGCGGTATCGCCGCGGCCGCTGTCACGAAAACAGGATGGGATTGTCGATATCTCTTCGAAAACCGGATCAAACGGGCCCTCTGGGTCGCCGAACTCCGGTTCCGTGAGGGATGCCAAAGCCAGACTCGAGAAACCCGTTGTGCTAGGCGGATCGGTTGGTCTATCCACGTCTTCAAATCGCGATGCGCCAAGACTCCGTCAAACAATGCGTCCGCGGGCAACGTCGCTCAAAATGTCCGGCGCCTCCGACTGCTCCATTCACCTGTCCGAGTTCAAAACCTCGAAACCCCCGATGGATGGTCTGCGCCCGTCAAGTTTTTGAGACAATCTGATGTGTTTTTCTTCTACGCCGCAGCCTTTTGGCGGCGGTCGCAGTGGGCGGCGTGCAGCGCGGCCGCGGGTTGTAGCCCTCCGTTATGCGAATGAGGGCGCCGCCGGTTGTACCAAGATTCGATGTATTCCATCACGGCGGTGCGCGCGGCGAGGTGGTTGTCGAAGTAGTGCTGGTAGTACATCGCGGTCTTCATGTCGGAGTTTTTCTCGATGCTCAAGAACGAGCGTGTCTACCGCACGGCGTATGCCACGAAATCACAGGCTCGAAGCGATGTCATCCGCTATATCGAAGGGTTTTACAACAGTCGACGTCGGCACTCCGCGCTCGGTTACCGAAGGCCCAATGAAGTCCACTATGGTTATCGACAGCCAGCATTGGCAGCGTAAAAGAATCCACTAATTCCGCTGTCCGAAAGGCCCGCGGCAGCTCAGCGCGTTGGATTGGGGGAATCACGTTTGGAGGAGTGCGTTGCAGAGCAGCAGGCAAGGATAGGCAGCTGTCACGATGAAGGCAACATACGGCAAGTTTCCGCGCACTATGGCTAGGCTATTCACCCCATAGCGTCCATTGAGAGAAATCAACAGGCCGGAAAGGGGGCCGACGGTGACTGCGCAGCCCCACCCGATTATCGCCGCGAGCACAAAAAGCGTTAGATCCGGGTCCATTTGTGCAGCCAAGGCCGCCAGAGCTGCCATCGAAACGACAGGATGCACGCCCATCAGCGACAGCGCCACCATAATGACGATGCATGAGCCATGCCTCGAGAACCCCAAAATTGCTAAATGGAAGTGAAACTGACGCCACAGACAGGAATGCTTTAAGCCCTACCGCCAGTAGCCCGGCGGAGGCAAAAAGCGTCAGCTCCCCCTGATATTTCGGGACATGGCGGACTGCGTGGTTCGCAATCTTCCGAGTTGCCCCACGAAAATCTTGCAGGTAAAGAACCACTGCAGTAATCGCGAGAGAGCACACTAAGACCAGTTTCGCGACAGGCGCGTTTGGTGCCAGGAAGTGAATCAGTACAATCAGCACCATCATTGCCACAGGAACCCGCAACACCTGCCGGGTCAAAGCGTAACCCTGGTACCCGCGAAGTTCACTTCCCAAGAGTCTGGCCGTTGATTCAGAACTGAACGCAATTGCCAGGCAGGCGAGCGCCGCGCCACATACAAACACCACGGGGATCCGGGCCTCGGGCGCGTAGGTCAGGGCGGCTGCCGACGCCGCCCAGAACGGGGACCAGAAAGCGCCGCTTGAGAACGCCCGCGAAATCAACAGCGCGTCAGAGGTAGCCAGCACCCCGTTGCGTCGAAGATGATCTCCCGCAGAACTGACTACCGTCATGTTGATCACGGATCCCAGCAGATGCACAACACCCGTGGTCCGCCATACAGCTGCCCGTCCGCTGAGCCGCGGTTCTGTTGAGCTTTCCTGCGGGGTGATGAGTTGCAGGAAAGAAACCGCAGCGATCATCCCGATGAGCGTCTGGTTCACCGACAATATTTCGCCTGCACTGTAGGAATAACCGCGGGTCAGCGCAATGACAAACGCAGTGACGCCTACACCTATGAGAGTGCCAGCGACCCACCTCAGGGGCACAGGAACTATGGTGATGCCCACAACTGCTCCACCGATCATGAACGCACCTGCAACGGTTTTCGCCCCGGGCACGAAAAGCGAAACGCCAACGGCGACGATCAGCAGATTAAGCAACGAGCCGAAAATACGACGACGAATAGCCGTGATGTCCCCCTATCGCAAGATCGCCTCAACGCCCCGGATCGCGAACACTGGTTAGGCAGCGAGCTAATCTCCCGCGTGATCTGATGAGTATTGCACCTCCAACTGCATGGCGCTGACCTGCCCGTGCGAGAAACGACCGCTGCGCCGTCTCAGCGGCCATTCATCCCGAGATATCTCCGCTAACTCAGGGCACGTCTTCCGTCGCGGACACGAGACTGGCATCAAGCCTTCGAACTAACTTGTGCACAAATTCAGTGCGACCGTCTCGGCTAGTGGTTGAGTTTCGAAGTTCTTCGGGGGTTTACGTCCAGTCTGTGGTGCTGGCGAGGTAGAGGTTGCAGGCGATGTCGAGTCCGTCCTCGGGGGTGCTGACGGGGAGGTAGGAATCTTCGTAGTCGTCGTGGCTGACGCGGTAGATCGCGAAGCCCCACCGGCTCGCTGATCCGGCGTAGCGGAGCCGGCAGAGCGGGAGCTCGTCTCCGTTTGGGCGGTGCCCCGTGACGTAGGCGAAACCTCCGCGGCACCGAACCGTGACGCGGGTGAGTTCGGGCCAGCGCTCGCGTTGGCGGCAGGCGAGTCGCTGCTGCACGGAGTCTTTTGTGGACTGGGGAATGGTAGCCATAGCCTCTATGGTGACTGAACGTGCGGCGTGGCACCACACCGAATTTGGTTTCACGGTCCAGAACTGTTTCATGCGTATGATCAGCGAATTTACTATCGAGCTCAGCGACATCGACCGTCGCGTTCTGACCCAACGTGCCACCCGCGTCCGCAGCGAAGTGCGGGACAGTCTGCGTGCCCGCATCGTGTTGAACGCCGGTGAGGGTAGGTCCAACGCGGCCATCACCCGAGACTTCTCGGTGTGTGTGGACACGGTGCGGAAATGGCGCCGCCGGTTCAGCGCTGGCAGTGTCGAGGGGCTGAAAGATCTCACGAGGAGCGGGCGACCGCGCCGGTTCACGGCGATGGCCGTGGCGGAGGTGAAGGTGTTGACGTGCGCGCTGCCCGCCGAGGTCGCCGTGCCGTTGGCCCGGTGGTCGTATCGGGAGCTCGCGGCCGAAGCCATCACCCGCAATGTCGTAGATTCCGTGTCGGTGTCCACGGTGCGTCGTTGGCTGCACGCGGATGCGATCAAGCCGTGGCAGTGCCGGTCGTGGATCTTTCCCCGCGACCCAGCTTTTGCGTTCAAAGCGGGCCGGGTTTTGGATCTGTATGACCGAATCTGGGACGGAGTCCCGTTGGGTCCGGACGAGTACGTGATCAGCGCTGACGAGAAATCGCAGCTTCAAGCCCTGGCCCGCCGCCACCCGACCCTGCCGCCAGCGCCGGGCCGGATCCGACGTCAAGAGTTTGAATATCGACGCGGTGGGACGCTGGCCTACTTCGCCGCATACAACGTTCACCGGGGCCGGATCCTGGGTCGTTGCGCGCCCACGACTGGGATCGAGCCGTTTAACGCCCTTGTTGAGCAGGTCATGCACACCGAACCATACGCCTCAGCGAAGAGGGTGTTCTGGGTCGTTGACAACGGCTCCTCCCACAACTGCGCCCGCTCCATCGACCGCATGCACGACGCGTGGCCGAGGACTAGACTCGTCCATTTGCCCATCCACGCGTCGTGCTTGAACCAAGTCGAAATCTTCTTCTCGATCGTTCAATGCAAAGTCGTCAAGCCACAGACTTTCAGGATCTGGCCGCACTCGAGGAACGACTCCTGAGCTTCCAAGACCGCTACAACCGAACGTCAGTCCCGTTCAATTGGCGCTTCGGTCGCAAATCCCTCGACGAACTCCTCGAACGCCTCGCCACTCACGAAAACCCCACTCTCGAACCCCCGACAAACTTGCAAACTTGACCACTAGTAGGTCAGCGGTCCAGTTTCCGCGTGCGACGACGCCCGTGGTCAACCCGCCACATCGTGAGCAGGATCCTACCGATATGGCGTCCGGAGTCGAAGTGCTCGTGCGCCTCCGCTGCGTCCTCCAACCGGTAGCGGGCCTCCACCGCCGTCCGCACCGTGTTTGCTTCTATTAGACGCCACACGTGTTCCTTGACCTGAGCAACAATCTGCGCCTTTTCCTCCACAGGCCGGGCGCGCAGGGTGGTGCCAATGACACGTGCGCGCCGGGACATAAGAATTCTCAAGTCCAACTCCGATTTGCTCCCGCCTTGCAGCCCAATAACGACCAGTCGGCCACCGGGCGCTAAGCCTGAATCCACCGATCGACCTGCGATTTTGACGGCGTGTTAAACTGAGAATGCCCATCTGATCAGGTATAATAGGACTTATCTAGAGTTCAAATTTACCGGCCAGAAGAGCACCTCGTAGATGCAAGTTCCCCACACCACCCGGGCTGTTTCTGCATCATTCGACGACCCCAATCTTGTGTCGTCTTCTGGCTTGGTCCCGATCATGAAGTTGGCCGCCCGTGCCGTCCTGCAGTCGCTGGCCGATCAGTGGCTGACGGTCCCCACAGACAAGGGTTCCAACGCGGGCCTGAAAGTCGCTTCACTGGTCGGCGGGATGGTCGCCGGCGCGGACTCAATCGACTTATGCCGACTCCGGGATTATGCCGATACGGGTTGCGCTTGCGAGCGAGATCGCTGTGCTCGGGGGTGCCCCTATGTAGTTCGTCAAGGGGTAGGGGGTGATTGGGCTTGATAGATTGTGCCGTCGCGGAGCATGGCGTAGAGGACGTCGCATCGGCGTCGGGCCAAGGCGATCAGGGCTTGGTTGTGGCGCTTCCCTTGGGCGATCTTGCGGTCGTAGTAGGTGCGGGAGACCGGGTCGCTGAGCGCCGCGAAAGCGGAGAAGAAGAGCGCTCGCTTCAGAGCTTTGTTGCCTCGTCTGGAGGGGTGCTCGCCGCGGATCGATGATCCTGATCGCCGGGTGACCGGGGCGAGTCCGGCGTAGGAGGCGAGGTGGCCGGCGGTGGCGAAGTCTTTGCCCGAGACCTCTGTGATGAGGCGGGCGGCGGTCCTCACGCCCACCCCGGGCATGCTCGTCAGGATAGGTTCCAGCGGGTTGGCGTCGACGAGCTCCTCAACCTCGAGGGCGATCTCAGCGCGCTGGCGGCGGAGCGTTGCCAGTTGCTCGGCGAGGCGGGGCAGCACGGCGCGCGTCGCGTGGGTGCCGCCGACGACGGTCTGTTCGGAGAGGGCCTGGAAGATTTCCTCGGCCAGGCGGCGCCCGATCCGCGGCGCGAGCTTGAGCAGGCGCGTGCCAAGCCGGTTCAGGCCGGCGGCTTTCATCGCGGTCGGCGTCGGGTATTTCTGCAGCAGGTCAAGGACGGCCGGGTGGTCGAGGTGCGGGCCCAGAACCCCCTCGAGAGCTGGGTGGACCTGCATCAGCAGCCCGCGGATCCGGTTGCTGGTCGCGGTCATCTGACCGACGATGTCATCGTCGAATCCGCACAGTATCGACAGTTCCGCCATCTGCTCGTCCTCGACGCGCAGCGGCCGGAGAGCCTGCGGGAGGGTCCGGGCGGCCTCGGCGATGATCGCGGCGTCGCGGGCGTCAGTCTTCGCTTCGCTGGCGTGCAGATCGGCGATCCGCCGCATCGCCAAGCCCGGAAGGTAACCGACGAGGATGCCTTCGTCATACGCGACAGCGACGGGCAGAGCGCCGACGGTTTCGGGCTGGTCGACGACCAGGAGCACGGTGCCGCGGACCTTGAGCTTCTGGATCACGGCCCGCAATTTTGCTTCGTCATTGGGGAGCGCCTTGTCGTAAAGTCGTTTCCCGGAGCGGTCCAGAGCGACCGCGTGATGTTCGCTTTTCCCAACGTCAACACCTATGAACACGTCAACGCTGTCGTAATTCTCAATCATGAGTTTCCCGTCAGCCATGCAGATCGGTTGGTCTGTCCACGGCATCACGTCTCGGCATCCACGTTACGTTCGGCCAAGAAACGAGTTCCAGTCGAGCCCCTATTAGCGATCACCCAATGCCAGTCAGGCCCGGTGACAACACCCCCCGGATCATTCATGACTGGGGGCAATAACCATGCCGGGCCTAACAGGCCAACACCCTTCAGAAGCAAAGCTTCAAGGGCTACCTACAAGGTAACGGGGGTTCTGGGACGGTGGCCCTTGCTGCGCTTCGGCATAATTACAGGGCTTCGAGGAAGGCAAGGAGCGTGTCGGTCGGTCGGTAACGGCCCGGTGGTGACTGAGTGTGTTTTGTCAACTTCAAGTCGGCCATTTGAGCGCTAGTTAACCGGCCAGTGCGTCGTCGTTTCCGGCCAGTTGAGCACGGTGATCGGAATGGCTGGGTTTCGGGGTCGTTTCGTCCCCGGGTTAGTGCTCCGGCGGCTATTTCATGAGGGCGTGTTTGACCCGGTAGGACTCGCCACGGAATTGCAGGAGCCGGCCATGGTGGACGATGCGGTCGATGACTGCGGCGGGCATGTTGTCGTCTCCGAACACGGTTCCCCAGCGGGAAAATTCGTGGTTTGTGGTGATGATCAGGCTTCTTTTTTCATAACCGTCCGCGATGACTTGGAACAGGAGCCGGGCGCCTTCGGTATCGATCGGCAAATATCCGAATTCGTCGATTGCGAGTAGCCGGTTTTTCGCGATGGAGGCCAGCTCCCGATCGAGGCGGCCTTCGTCTTGGGCGCGGCGCAGCTGCATGACCAGCGACGAGGTGGTGAAGAAGCGTGCCGGAATTCCTTGCTGGCAGGCGGCGGCGACCAGCGCGCTGGCGAGGTGGGTTTTGCCGGTGCCGACATCGCCGTAGAGGACGAGGTCCTCGGCCCGGTTGATGAATTCCAGCGACGTCAGCTCGTCCCGGCCGTAGTCCTCGGGGAACTTGACGTTGGAGTAGTCAAACCCCGTGAGCGATTTCACTGCCGGCAGCCGGGCCACCGGCAGCAGCCGTTGGCGGCGGGAGGCCTGCCGGGATTCGTGCTCGGCCGTGAGCATGCCGTGCAGGTATTCGCGTTGCTTCGGGGTGCCCTTCTCAGCCCATGCGGCCAGCACGGTATTGGTCAGTGATGCCTGCCGGCCGGTCTCCATGATGTCTTGAACGGTGATGAGGGTCATGCGATCTCTCCAGTCACGGTGTTTGGCGAGTAGCCCGACTCGGTACGGTTAGTCCAGGTTGTTGGTACTGCCGTTCCACACTGTGTTTGATCTTGTTCCACGTGCTGGTCCCGAGCGGGAGGTGTGAAATCGTGATGCTCAGCCCGGTTTCTTGGGCCAGGGCGGCGAGCCCGGTTTTCCACGCGCAGACTAAGGACAGGTCGGAACTCGGGTCGGCATGCTGACCGACCTGATTGGAACCAGCGGCGGATGGTCTCGTCAAACGTGAAAGATTCAGGTACCCAGACAACTAGGAACAAGCCCAAGAATGTACGACTGATTGTGCGACTGATGCATCTTCAACGCAGAAATGAGTTGATCAGAATCGCGTGAGGCCAGAGCGGCAAGTATCGCCACGTGCTCGTCGTGCATACGCTGCACCACGTCTGGAGAATACTCCATCATCGACCGATAGGGAACCAGCATCCCCCACATTTTGTCTACCTCCCTCGCGAAAATTCTGTCCCGCGAGAGAATCCAGAGTTGTTGGTGAAAGTGCGTATCGACTTTCACCACGGGCTTGCAGTCATCGACGGCAGTGAATTTGCGGCCCAACATTTTCCGGTTGAGGGCGGCCATCGAGTCCAGGTGGGTTTGATCTGGCCAGGTGATCGCCTCAGCCAATTGGAGTTCGCAATTGTTCCTCAACCACGTGATCTGCCGCAGGTCTCCACTCGAGCGTTCCATAACATAGTGCCCAACATTGGGCTTGTGCTCGAGAATGCCCTCGGAGGTGATCATCTTGAGAGCCTCCCGAACGGGTACCCGGGAAATGCCCAGGCGAATCGCCAAATCATCTTGCCGCAGGTGCTCACCGGGAACAAGCTCGCCATCCATGATCATCTGACGGATGGTTTCGACCGCCTGGGCAGTCTTGCGGCCGTAACGCGCCGGCTGGTCTGCTGGGGGCGCAGCGGTGTAATCGTTGTCCATTTACATCTCCGAATTATCGCGCTTCGAGCGCCACCAATCGAGCATACGTGAACTAATCAGCGGACTCCTGGGGTTCCCGCGGCTACCGTCGCGCCGATCGCGAAACGGGGCAGGGACAACGACCGCGCGTGCGATTCCGACGCAGCGGAAATCGGCCACCTCATGCCGCGCTCCTAACCACGTGCTCCGGCCCCACCGCGCCGATATGGGTGATCCCGAGCAACTGCAGCGTGTGCCGGGTTTCCGCCTCCAAAATCGCAATGGCCTTGCGCGCGCCCTCCGCACCCCCCGCCATCAGGCCGTAAAGATACGCCCGCCCGATGAGGCACGAGCTCGCTCCCATGGCGATGGACGCAACGATATCCGCACCGGTACGGATGCCACTGTCGAGAATGATTTCGACATCCGGACCCAATTCACGACGAAATTCCGCAATAACCTCGAACGGCGTGAGCGCCTTATCAAGTTGGCGACCACCGTGATTGGAGACGACGATAGCGTCAGCGCCGAGCGCAAAAGCCCGGCGCGCATCATCAACCGAGAGGATGCCTTTAACAACGAGCTTGCCAGACCACTCGCTGCGGATCCACGCGAGGGCATCAAAGTCGACGGCTTGGTCGAATATCTCATCCATCATGGCGAACAGGGAACTATCGCCGCTTTTCAGGGCCTCGAATCCAAGGGGAGGTGTGGACAACATATTGAACCACCACCGCGGATGAAGCGACATATTCACAAAAGATCGTGTGGTCAGTTTGGGCGGAATGGTGAGTCCACTGCGAATGTCGCGACGCTTCGCCCCCACAACGGCGGTATCGACCGTGACGAACATCGCCGTGTATCCCAGGGCACTGACCCGTTTGATCAGCGCTCGGCTGGAATCACGATCCTTCTCCAAATAGAGTTGAAACCAGCGCGGACTTCCCTCGGTGAGTCGGCGGATCTCCTCCGGCGACACCGTTCCAAGCGTGGCCAGCGTGAAGGGAATTCCGGCGTCATTCGCCGCCCACGCCACCGCGGACTCACCCAGATGATGTGTCATCCGTGTGAATCCGGTCGGCGCAATCGCGAATGGCAGGCGAGAGTCGTCCCCCAACATCGACGTCGTCAGGTGGACGGATGACACGTCTCGCAACACCGTCGGTCTAAAACGCACCCCTTCAAACGCATCGCGGTTCCGGCCCGCGCTGATCTCCGATTCCGCCCCACCATCCACATAGTCGAACACCGATCGCGGAACGGCCTTCATCGCCGCGATCCGCAGGTCTTCGATCGTGATCGCTCGCGACAGGCGCCGCCGCCAAGGCAGCGGCTGGATCTGCTCAAAACCCAGGAGGGGTTTGACGTCTTTCCAGCGCGGCACCCGTCGCTGTGCTTGTGGCATGGCCTGCGAGCCCATGGTCATCCTCATTCCAATAATTGTCGCCAGTTCCGGAGAGCAGCCGACCGCCACAGGATGCCGGTCGGCCAAACCGGTCAGGGCGCGAACTGCGTTGCAGGTGCTTCATTGCGCTGTCGCCGGACGACCTCCCGAGCTCCTATCAGCGCGCCGATTATGGTCATTGCGCTGGCAACAGCCACGAGCGCTGCTACCAACCACGGCGCCCCTCCAGAGAGGGCAGTAAGCAAAGCGGCGACAAACGGCGCCGGGCCAGCGATGAGGGCGCTGCTGAGTTCCCGAGTCGTCGCAACCCCCGAAAAGCGATGCTTTGTGTCAAATAGGCTCGCCAGGAACTCGCCCTGCGCACCTGCACATGCACCCCAGCCGATCGCGTACGCGACAACCATCGCCCCCACGATGAGCACAGGGTCACCGGTGTTGAGCAACATAAAATACGGAACGGCAAACAAAATGCTGAAGCTGGCCCCGATGATCATTACTTTGGCCGATCCAATTTTGTCGGCCAGTTTGCCAAACAGTACGCAGGTCACGGATGAGACGGCGCCTAGGAGAAGCACCCCCGTAAGCCCGACTTGGGCCGGCACCTGGAGGTCATTGGTGATGTAGCTGAGTGAATACACACTGATCACATAGGCGCCCACCCCAATAACGGTCGGGGTGAGAAAGGCTGCCAAGAAGGCAACTTTGTGGTTCACGAAAATTTGGGCGAGCGGAAAGCGCTGCGAAACCACGTGTGGCGTCGCTTCCGCCGCTGCCTTGGCCCTCTCGAATTCCGGGGAGTCCTCGATCTTGGACCGCACCAACAGGGCGATGACAACAATGACACTGCTGGCGATAAACGGAACACGCCAGCCCCAGTCGAGCATGGTCTTCTCGTCGACGAGAGCGTTGGCTACGACAAAGAAGACAGTACCGAGAAAGATCCCGAATGTCGTTGCAGCGCTCGAGAATGACGCCAAGAATGCCCGGTTCTTCGGCTGCGCGCTCTCGGTCACCCAGGTGAACGCGCCGGCCAGTTCCGCACCAGCGCCAAACCCCTGCAGGAGTCGAAGCAGCACCAGAAGTACGGGCGCCCAGACACCAATCTGTTGATCGGTCGGTAAAAAGCCCATCAGTACTGTCGAGAGGCCCATCAAGATGATGGTGAACATCATGACGGGCTTTCTGCCGTGTTTGTCACCAAAGTGACTCAAAACGATTCCGCCGATTGGCCGGGCGAGAAAACCAACAGCGAAGGTGGCGAACGCCAGCAGTGTCCCGACGATCGGGTCGGCATCCGAAAAGAACAGGGGCCTAATGAATAGTGCCGCAGCAATCCCATAGAGCCCATAATCGAACCACTCGACGACGGTGCCGATGGCCCCTGCCGCCGCTATTCGTTTCGCGCTGTGCGGAGTTCTTTCCTTCGGAGCGGTGATGCTCGTTGTGACTACCATGCTGTCTGCTTTCTTCTTCATTGAAGGTGTAACGAAACAGGTTGTTAACGAAACGGGTGCAGCGGCATGCCGGACGCACCCCAGTTGTGCACGACCAATACCTCGCCGAGGTCAGAGGCCGTGATAACCAGAGAACCGGATGGCGTAAACGCCACGTTCGTATAGAACGACCCGGTGCCGGGCGAATACTCATCGATAGGCTTCCCCGTACTCGTCCACGTTTGTATCGTGCCGGCATCTCCCGTCAGTGATATGGCGCCAATGACCAGGTTCCCGGATTCGTCGAAGGCCATCCCGTCCGGGTACCCCGATGTCATTTGAATGGCAAGCTCCGGCTGGCTCAAGGTACGGCCAACGACATCCGCACGGTAGATGCGCGAGTCATTGGTCGAAGCTAGGTAAAGATGATTTTCGGCATCAAAGGCGATTCCGTTAGGAAACCACGGCGTCGACAGCAGTATCTCCGCGGACCCGGTCTGCGGATCCACCCGCCAGATGCGGCCGTCGGAAATCTCCCGAGAACGGGTGGGATCGGTGACGTAGAGAAAACCGTCAGGCCCAAAACACAGGTCATTGGGCGCAATTGGGTCCCGGGTAAGCCACGACACGGTGCCATCGAGGGTGATCTTCTGAACTCCGCCCACGGACGCTGGCATCCAGGACGGACCCTCAGACGCCCACCGCCCACCGTTCTGCGCGACAAAAATTGTGCCAGAGCGGTCGATCACGGCTCCGTTTGCTCCTCCACCAAGGCTAGTGAAGTGAGCATCCGCTCCCGTCGATGAGACACGATAGACACCGCCGTCGGAAATCGAGGTCACGAGAATCTCCCCAGATGGGCTCACCACCGGGCCCTCAGTGAACCCCAAGTTCGCTGCCACGCAGACCTGATTTCTACCGTCCGACTTCATCAATGCCCCCTATGGTATGAAACATCTCCCAGTATCGATCTGCAATTGCCTTCACGGCATCCCCGGCCGGATCGTCGTTGTAGTCGGCCAGGCAGCTCCGGAGTGCCGCGGGCCGCACCGAGGCGAGCACATCGTCGAGCGCACGCCGGGGAATACAGACAACCCCGTCGAAGTCCCCCACGATGACGTCGCCAGGCTCAACCACCACACCGCCGCATGCGACCGGAACATTGATCTCACCAACTGTCCGTTTGCCAGGTGAGTAGGCGGCATTGGATCGCCCGAGCACGGGCACACCCAACGCTGCGATGTCATCAATATCTCGCCAGCCACCGTCGATAACAACCCCGCTCAAGCCCCGGCTCAGGGCCGCGATCATCGCGCTCACTCCGGTACCGGCCCCCTGATCGTATCCGCGCCAATCGACGACAAGAACATCCCCCTCGGCACACCGGCTGAGACCACCGTGAATGGTCCAATTGTCCCCCGGATACGCCTTCACCGTTACGGCCGTGCCGATCAGACGCGGCATCGAAACATGCAGGGGTCGGATGCCCACGTCAAGGGTGTAAAGACGACCCACCGCGTCACTCAGATCAGCGAGGGCGACCTCTCGAAGTGCCTCCCTGATATCTGAGGGAAGCGACAACCCGGGCAGGCCCGCCCGCGGTTTGATAACGGAGGCATGCCCCAATTCCGTCGAAACCTTTCCGTCACTCATCGTCCTTTTCTCCTTCATCGCAGATTTATGGACAGCACAGATATGTGGACAACTCGGGTCCTCGCAGATAACATAACATAAGTTACGAGGAGGAGAGGCTCACGGAGCCGAGTTTCACCCCGCAACAAGTCAAAGGAGTCTTGATGTTCAACCCGCACGCACGCCCAGAAGTCAGCCTTTTCTGCGCAAAGGGTCGTCAATGACCACGGTGACCGCACCCGCCAGAGCGCTCGGCGAATTGGGCGACCGCACACTGCGCAAGGTGCGAAGACGGGTTATGCCGCTCATCGTGTTGCTTTATTTCATCTCTTACCTCGACCGCAACAATGTGGGCTTTGCAAAACTCACTATGAGCGCGGACATCGGTCTCAGTGCAACCGCTTTTGGCCTCGGTGCTGGCATCTTCTTCATCGGGTACGCGGTCTTCGAGATTCCCAGCAATGCCGCGATGTACCGCTTTGGCGCGCGCAAGTGGATTGCCCGCATCCTCATCTCGTGGGGAATCTGTGCTGCCGCGATGGCACTTGTAAACGGTGCGACGACGTTCTACGTCATCCGTTTCCTGCTCGGTGTGGCCGAGGCGGGATTCTTTCCCGCAGTGTTGTTCTACCTGACACTGTGGTTCCCTGTAGCCCAGCGCGTTGCGGTACTGGGAATTTTTATGCTGGCGTTGCCCATCTCGAACGCCCTGGGTGCCCCGCTTTCGGCTCTCGTCCTCGGCATGGAGGGCGTGCTCGGACTGCACGGTTGGCAGTGGGTCTTCATTCTCGAAGGCATACCAGCCGTGCTGCTCGGAATTTTCACTCCGAAACTGATGACGAACCGGCCAGCAGATGCCACATGGCTCAGCAATGAGGAGCGCGAGTGGCTCACAACCACCATGGACAACGAGCAGGCCGGCAAACAAGCAGCGGGCAAACACAACTTCTTACACGGCCTCAGAGACTCACGCACGCTGGTTTACTCCGCCCTGTATTTCGGCTTCTCCTGCGGAATCTACGGACTCGCACTCTGGATACCCACGATCATCGCGGCACTGGGCAACTTCAGCATCATGGAGGTCGGCCTGATCGTGGCCATCCCGTACACGATCGCCGCCTTCTTCGTGTATTTCTGGGCCCGACGCTCCGACCGCACGGGCAAGCGCGCCTGGCACGCAAGTGTCAGCATGGTGCTCGCCACTGTTGGCCTGCTCGGAGCGGGATTCCTCCTCCCGGTCAACGCCGTTCTGTCGGTAATCTTCCTCACCCTAGCCGCCATGGGCTTCTACTCAGCCATCGCCCCGTTCCTCGCGATGCCGTCGGCGGCACTTGCCGGTGCGGCGGTTGCCGCCAGCCTCGCGATGGTCAACTCGGTCGGAAACCTCGGTGGTTTCGTGGCACCCTTCGTCGTCGGCATCTTGAACGACGCCACCGGAAACAACCAGGGCGGGCTGATATTCCTTGCAACCTGTCTCGCGATTACGAGCATCGGGACTTATCTCTATGCACGCAGGCGCCCCGAGGGGTACTCGGCACCGACAGACAATGCCGCGGTCGAAACAACACTGGCAACTCCCGCCGACTAACCGGATTCATGGAAGGGGGAAGGCCTGCCAGTGCGGGCGCTTCCCCCAGAAAGAAACGCATGACTTACGACTACATCATCGCCGGAGCCGGATCAGCCGGTTGTGTGCTCGCCAACCGCCTCTCAGAAGACCCGTCGATCAGCGTGCTGCTCTTGGAATATGGAGGATCGGACCGCAACCCGATGCACCGCATCCCCAAAGGTTTTTACTACACAATGTTTGGGCCGCGGTACACCTATGACTACGCCACCCAGATGATCGCACCGAATGGCCAAAACGAAACCTGGTCGCGGGGCAAGGTCACCGGTGGCTCAAGCACAATAAACGGGATGACTTACAACCGGGGGTCAGCTGCCGATTACAACGCGCTCATGGAACTGGGCAATCCCGGCTGGGCCTGAGGAGACATCCTGCCCGTATTCAAAACGATGGAGGATCATCAGCTCGGTGCCTCACCCATGCGCGGCGCCGGCGGCCCGCTACACGTTTCGATAGCCGACGACCTGGATACGGTCACGGAAGCGATCGCCCTCTCTGCCGAGCGGCTGGGCTGGAAACGCACGGCCGATGTCAACGCGAGCGACAACGAACGCATCGGATTCACCCCCACGAACATCGAGAACGGTCGGCGTGTCAGCTCCTCGAGCGCGTTTTTACGCCCGGTGCTCAAACGGCCAAACCTGACCTACATCGACCGCACAAAGGCTGGCTATCTGCTGTTCGAAGGCAATCGTGTTATTGGCGTGCGCACCAGGAACGCGGCTATCACTCACGACTATTTCGCCACAAAGGAGGTCATCGTCGCACTCGGAACCATCGAGAGCCCATTACTCTTGGAGCGCTCAGGGATCGGCAACGGCAAGATTTTGGCTCGGGCCGGCGTCGAAACCCGCGTCGAAAGCCCGCACGTCGGTGAAAGGGTCATCGAACAGCGGGCCGTCGGAATGCAGGCAACCCTCAGAAACGACATGGGCACGATCAACCAGGGCCAGAATCGGCTGCTCAATTCACCGGTGAAACAGGCCTGGGCGGGCGCCAAATACCTGGTTACTCACCGTGGCCCAATAGCCACGGGCGGGTACGCCCTCGTCTCGTTTTTCAAGTCTTCACCGGACGTAGACCGACCGGATATCCAGGGTCTGTTCGCTCCGTTATCGAGAGACGTCGCAGCTAATTCACTCAAACTTGCCAAACACGGCGGGCTCATGTTCACAGGGTTCCAGCTGCGCCCCACGACCGAGAGTTCTGTGCACATCAGCGGCGGTCTGCCCGGCAACGTGCCGATCATCGACGCCCACTTTCTGGAGACGGAGAATGATCGTCGGGTTACGGCGACGATTCTCGACCGCGCGCGCGAGGTTCTCTCGCAGCATCCGCTTTCCGAGCTGGTTCTGCACGAGGAGATCCCCGGTGCGCGAGTCTCGTCACCAGAGGAGGTACTGAAGTACTCGATGGACACCGGAAACACCGTCCATCATGCCGTCGGATCCTGCGGAATGGGCCCGAATAACGACGATGTCGTGGACGCGTGGCTGCGGGTGCGCGGAGTGGACGGTCTGCGAGTTGTGGACGCATCCGTGTTCCCGACAATGATTGCTGGCAATACGGCCGCGCCGATCATGGCCCTGGCTTGGAGGGCATCAGACCTGATCCTCGGCAGTAATTAGCCGGCCTGCTCGCCGTCAACGCGACCGGTATCACCGGTAGCAATGAGGGTGCGCGTGGCATCGACCGAGGCGTAGGTCCACAGGATGCGCATCACCGCGGTGTCGGATGCGTTACGAAATCGGTGGCTAATGTTGCCCGGTACAAACGTGGTGTCGAACAGCACGAGGTGTGTTTCGACGCCGTCGATGTCGACGATCGCGTCGCCCTCAATGATCACCACACTTTCCGCACAGTTGTGTGTGTGGTGCGCGATGGAGGCCCCGGGCGCAAAGGTAGTGATCCCATTGAGAAAACCAGTTGACCCGAGCTCCTGCGTCACGAGTTGCACGGTGCTGGCCCCACTCCCCCGGTCGACGGAGGGCAGGCTGGCGGGATGCAGGATAGCGGTGCCTTTCGCGGCTGGTGAGAGGGAGGTCACAGTCCATCCTCGAGTGAGACGACGCTCGGCGTCGCACCATGGTCGGCATCCGTCGCAATGATTCGTTCGCCCACCGTCATGACCTGCGATCCGGTGACGACAGTCTCCTCAACCGCAAGCTTCCAGTCAGCATAGTGCGGTGCGGAGCGGTGCTCCTTATAAAAGGCATCCGCATCCCGATAAATCTCATAGAACCCGAAACAGTGCTCAGCGCCCTCAAATTCAACAACATCGAAATACAGGCAACCCGGCTCCTCTGAGACAGACCGGCGGGCGTTGATCGCGATCGCATCCCGAAACTCATCCCGCTTCTGCGGCTTCACCTGCACCGTCACCCAGACTGAGAACATTGACGACGTCCCCCTTCCTCAATACTGGCCGTCAGACCACACTCAGGCATTCTAAGATTTGACAACGCACTTACATCCTCAGGAAGCAAACTATAGAGCGAGTACATACTTACACAGCGCGCGCCGCTATGTGAACTGCCGCCGTCATATATTGGTACTGGTCGACGCCCAGTTCGCTCGTACAAGGAGAACCCGACGCATTGGCTGAACTGATCCTCGATGGTCAAGACTCGGACGGCCGATCGATCGCTACCGCCAATGGTCAGCGATCCAACATATTGCAGGTCGGAGTCCGTCACCGTTGGACGATGAATCCTGGACTTAAACATGGTATAGCGCAATTTCACAGAGCCCTTTCGACACGAGTTGACCTGCTCGACGACTTCTAGCCGGATAGACGCCCACCCGACTTCCTGAGGATTGCAAGATCGCCCCCTCCGCGCGGACTCCATCCAACCCTCCAACCCTCCAACCCTCCAACCGTTCGGCTAGGGTGTGTCTCGTTAACGGTGTTTCCGGTGTTTTTCATTAGTAGGATTCTGCGTTCGGCCAGCGGTCGTGGAAGGTGATGGCGAAGGCGTTGAGAGCTGGCTTCCAACGCATCGTCCAACGAGCTCGGCCCTCACCGGTGGGATCGAGACTTCGCGTGACCAGATACAAGCATTTTAGAGCGGCCTGCTCGGTGGGGAAATGCCCTCGAGCACGCACCGCCCGCCGGTACCGGGCATTGAGTGACTCGATCGCATTCGTGGAGCAGATCACCTGGCGGATCTCGGGATCGTAGGACAGGAAAGGGGTGAACTCTTCCCACGCCGACTCCCATAACCGGATGATCGCACCGTATTTCTTTCCCCAGATCTCGGTTAGATGGGACTGCTGAAGGTTTAGTTGACACTTCATTTAGGCCGCGAGTGAGGCCGGTTGGTCCATTATTTCAAACTCGATCGGC